>DATFJA010000354.1:0-2541 GCA_035269545.1 Salegentibacter sp. | reverse complement strand
AAAAAAATTGCTCATCTATTAGCTGAAAATGAAATAGCAAGTTTCAGGTTCGATAAACGAAGTATTAAAGCACAGGAGTTAAACCTTGAAACCATTTCATTTGAAGACTTTATAACCGACGTAGAAAATATTCTTAGTTATTTTAAAAAAGAAAACTTTAGCAAATATATTATTGCAGGACATAGCCAGGGGTCGTTAATTGGAATGATTGCTGCAAGAGATAATGCTGATGCTTTTATCTCTATGGCTGGAGCCGGAAAAAGTATAGACAATATTTTAATAGAACAACTTGCTACACAATTCCCGCAACTTAAAGGTGAATTGCGTAAAAGCTTTGATGAAATAAAGGAAAATGGCAGTACTGAAAATTATCCCGGGATATTCGGCTCTTTGTTTAATTCCTCTGCACAAAACTTTCTAGCTTCCTGGATGAAATACGATCCATCTGCAGAAATTGCCGAACTTGAAATTCCAGTTTTAATTGTAAACGGTACAAGAGACCTTCAGATCAATGAAAAACAGGCTGAAATGCTGCATAAAGGATCTACTAATTCAAAATTAGTTTTGCTTAAAGATATGAACCATGTTTTCAGGGAAATTAAGGAGGAAGAAAAAGATCAGAATTTAGCCAGTTATAATAATTCCGAAAAGCCCTTGCATCCTGAATTAATTCCGGTTTTAACCGATTTCATTAAAAATCTGGAGAATAATTAAAATGAGTAATAAAAAAGCATTCGCCCTTAGAGTTGATGAAAAGATGCTAAAAGCCATTGAAAAATGGGCTGCTGATGAATTCAGGAGTACCAATGGGCAGATCGAGTGGATGCTAAACAAAGCACTTAAAGAAGCCAATCGCCACCCCAGGAATAAAAAAGAAGAATAATGCAATATAAAATAGTTTTCTCAGACATTGATGGGACTTTACTAAACCACGACAGGATATTATCTCCTGCTACAATTTCAACAATAAAAAAACTAAAAGACAAGTTGCCCTTTGTGCTTATTTCAGCAAGAATGCCGGCGGCAATGAAACACCTTCAAGAAGATCTCGACATTAACGATCAACCTATAATCTGCTATAATGGAGGATTGATCTTAGTAAATGGTAAAGCGGTGAGTTCTACTGAAATTCCAATAAATACCCTGGAGAGTCTTTGCGATTTTAATAAAAATATGAATTGCCATTTAAGCTTGTACCATAGCGACGAATGGTATGTACCGCAATATGATCAATGGGCTGCGCGTGAAGAAAACAATACCAAAGTGAAACCAGAAATTAGGTCGAATAGCGATGTACTTTCCTCCTGGAAAAATGATAATAAGGGGGCGCACAAGATTATGGCCATGGGCGATGAAGCACATATAGATGAAATAAAAGATTTTTTATCACAAAATTTCCCCGGGCAATTACATTTATACCGTTCTAAACCCACTTATCTTGAAATTGCCAATACAGAAACTTCAAAACTTACAGCGATTAAATTTCTACTTAAAAATCATTTTGATCTCACTCCGGAAGAAACTGTTGCTTTTGGTGACAATTATAATGATGTAGAAATGATAAAAGGTGTAGGTATGGGCGTAGCTGTTGGAAATGCCAGAAAAGAAGTGCTGGAAGTAGCGAATATTGTAACCCAAAGCGGTAAGGAAGATGGCGTGGCAAATAGTTTAAGAGAATTGTTTAAAACCTATGTACAGGAATAGCGATAATCTTTAAGAAGAGTTTAAGAAAAATTGTATTTTGGCGCCGCTTAAAACTTTTCTAATGCAAGATACACCTGTTTTTACGAATGATGCGATAGTATTTGGACTCTTAATGCTCGCCCTTGGATTTGTGTTCGTCACTTCCTCCAAAAAAGAGGGTTTTTGGAAAAAATTCTATGCTGTTGTTCCTGCACTTTTAATGTGCTATTTAATTCCTGCGATCTTTAATTCGCTTGGATTAATAGACGACAGAACCTCTCAACTTTATTTTGTGGCCAGCCGCTACCTTTTACCGGCTTCCCTGGTTTTAATGACGCTTAGCATAGATTTAAAAGCGATTTTTAACCTTGGGCCAAAGGCACTTATTATGTTTTTTGCAGGTACTGTTGGAATTATCGTGGGTGGCCCAATTGCTATCTTAATTGTCTCAGCCATTTCACCCGAAACGGTTGGTGGTGTTGGCCCAGATGCCATTTGGCGTGGCCTTTCTACCATTGCAGGAAGCTGGATTGGCGGTGGAGCCAACCAGGCAGCAATGCTGGAAATTTATGAGTATAATCCAGAACTTTATGGTGGGATGGTGCTGGTAGATATTGTTGTAGCCAACTTGCTTATGGCAGGACTGCTTATGGGAATTGGCAAAAGCGAAAAGATTGATAAATGGTTAAAAGCCGATAATTCAGCTATAACTCAACTTAAAAATAAAGTATCCAATTATGCCGACAGTGTAACCCGAAATCCCAGCCTCCCGGATTATATGGTAATGTTGGGACTTGCATTTGTTGCGGTTGGAATTGCACACTGGGGAGCCGATGAAATATCAGTTTACTTATTATC
>DATFJA010000353.1:0-4588 GCA_035269545.1 Salegentibacter sp. | reverse complement strand
GAAGACTTTTTAGCCGAAAACGATTTTACCCAAGCGGAAGCTTTAGCAATGTATATTCCCAACCAATATGAATTATACTGGAATACTTCAGCTGAAGAATTTAGAAGCAGGATGAAACGTGAATACGAACGTTTCTGGACTGAAGAAAAAAGGAAGAAAGCTGAAGAAATTGGATTGAACCCTAAAGAGGTTTCCACTTTAGCTTCTGTAGTACATAAAGAAACAGCCAAAGTAGACGAACGCCCTAAAGTTGCGGGAGTTTATATGAATCGATATAAAAATGGGTGGAAATTAGATGCCGACCCAACGGTGATCTATGCGCTTAAAAACAAGACTCAAAAATGGGATACCATTATAAAAAGGGTGCTTTATAAAGATCTGGAGCTGGATTCACCTTACAATACTTATATGTATAAAGAATTACCGCCAGGCCCTATTTTTATGGCTGACATTTCTGCAATAAATGCAGTGCTTAATTATGAAGACCACGATTACTTCTATTTTGTAGCCGATGTAGAGAATTTTGGCTACCATAAATTTGCTAAGAATTTAGCGCAACATAACCGAAATAAGCAGGAATATGTGCGTTGGATTAATAAACAAGGCGTAAAAAGATAAAAAAGATTTTCCTTCCTTCTTCTTAAGAAAGCTCTAACGGCTTGACTGGCGCTTTCTTATAGCCATGTTAAGCCAAAATGAAACTTTATAATTTGCTTAACACCTTGTTCTTCAGATTTTTAAAATTTGTTGTACATTTGCACGGCGAAATTGAAAGGGGCGTAAGTTTAATTATTTAACTGAAACCGTTAACCTTTCAGAAACAAAATGTAATGAGAAGGAAAATTGCAAAATTTTCAATCTTGCCTGTTTTTGCAGGCTGCATGTTTTTCAGTTTTTCAACTAGAGAAGCAGCGAATCTGGAAATTGAAGGATATTCAACTTCCAATCTTGATCTAAACTATACCGTGGCACTAGTAGAGGAAAGCGAATTAGCGAAAGATCAGAACCTTAAAAGACCTTTGCCGGCACTAGGCAAGTCTTACGATGGTTTTAAAGAAGCGTTAGGTTTTAAGGAATCACGTGGGAATTACAAAACTATCAACCAGTTTGGCTATATGGGAAAATATCAATTTGGTATTGGTACCCTGGAATTACTCGGCATTTACAATGGCAAAGAATTTCTTAGCTCACCAGAATTACAGGAAGCTGCATTTTACACGAATGCTTCCAGAAACAAATGGATTTTAATTCGTGATATTGCTCGTTTTGAAGGCAAAGTCATCAATGGAGTAAAAGTAACCGAATCTGGAATCCTTGCTGCTGCTCACCTGGCAGGTCCTGGAAGTGTTAAAAAATACTTGAGAAGTTGGGGCGCACAGTCATTTAGCGATGCTTTTGGAACTTCTATTAGAAATTACATGAAGAAATTTGGAGGATACGACACCTCTTTCGTTCAACCAGAGAAAAATCCCAGGGTGAATATGAAAGCTTATAGAGCTTAGATTTCTTTCTGAAATATAAAAATAGCAGGCCTCTTATGGAGGTCTGTTTTTGTTTTACTCCAATCAGAAACCGTTTTGGTTACAATATATTCTGTAGGTAGAGTAAGGTCACAAGCTACGCAAAGCCTGGTTGTTGGGTGTAAAAGCTGTAAAAAGTCTTCCAGTAACTTATTATTACGGTAAGGGGTTTCAATAAAAATTTGTGCTTCCTGTTTTTCTGAAGAAAGTCGCTCTAAATCTTTTATTTCCTTTTTTCTTTCCTTTTTATCGATTGGGAGGTACCCGTTAAAGGTAAAACGCTGTCCGTTCATTCCGCTGCCCATCATTGCCAGTAGAATTGAAGAAGGCCCTACTAATGGAATTACCTGGATGCCTTCATTGTGAGCTATTTTTACAATTTCAGCACCTGGATCTGCAACACCTGGGCATCCGGCTTCACTAAGTAAGCCTACATTTTTTCCTTCTTTGCAATCATTTAAAAAGGAGGGGATTTCAGTAGCCTCAGTAAATTTATTTAAGCTGAAAAACTTTAAAATAGATTGTTGTTTCTCCGGAAGTAATTGTTTTATATGCCTACGTGCAGTTTTTTCATTTTCAGCGATATAAATATCCAGTTCTTCCATAATTTCTTTAACCTGTATGGGTAAAACCTGCATTGGGTTTGCCGCTCCCATAGTAGTTGGAAGCAGGTAAAGTTTGCCTGAATATTTAAAGCCTTTCATTGTGCTTTGTCTTCCTTTTTTAGTTGTTCTGCAATTTTATCGCAGGCTTCATCAAGCATTTTGTACACATTTTCAAAGCCGTGGTCACCGCCAAAATATGGATCTGGTACATCTACGTTTTCCGCAGGAAAAATTTCATCGAGAATCAATTGTACTTTTGCGCGATCGTCATCATTCCTGGCAAGAGAAATCACATCTTTAAAATTCTGATTGTCCATCACATAAATGCGATCGAATTTTTCAAAATCTTCAGCCTGGAATTGTCTTCCGCGCTGGTAGGTGATATCCAGGTTATTTTTTTTAGCTATCGCAATAGAGCGTGGATCTGGAGAATCATCTATGTGATAATCTCCGGTCCCGGCCGAATCTACAAAAACCTGAGATTGGTTTACTTTAGATTTTAAAATTCCCTCGGCAAGCGGTGATCTGCATATGTTGCCGAGGCACACCATCAATACCTTAGTCTTCATAAAATACTTTTATATGGTCAGTTTTTTGTTGAGGTCTTCAACAAATTTCTTGAATTGTTTATCCGTAGTAGATAAGTTATCTACTGTTTTGCAAGCGTGTAAAACTGTGGCGTGATCGCGTTTGCCAATTTGTGAACCAATACTTGCTAAAGAAGCTTTGGTGAACTTTTTAGCAAAGAACATCGCTAGTTGTCTTGCCTGTACAATATGTCTTTTGCGTGTTTTAGACTGCAAAGTTTGTACATCCATCTGGAAATAATCACTTACCACTTTCTGGATATAATCTATAGACACTTCGCGTTTTGTGTTTTTCACATAGTTGTCTACGATTTTGGTAGCGAGTTCTAAAGTGATGTCTTTTTTATTAAAAGAAGAGTGGGCGATAAGCGAAATAATAGCGCCTTCCAGTTCACGGATATTAGTTTTAATATTATTAGCTAAAAACTCAACGATTTCCTCTGGCATTTCAACGCCATCGCGATAAAGTTTATTTTTAATAATAGAGATCCTGGTTTCAAAATCGGGATGTTGTAATTCTGCCGAAAGTCCCCATTTAAATCTTGAAAGCAGGCGTTGTTCAATATCCTGCATATCTACCGGTGCTTTATCACTGGTTAGAATTACCTGTTTACCATTTTGATGCAAATGATTAAAAATGTGGAAAAATACATCCTGGGTTCCTGCCTTTCCAGAAAGCAATTGGATATCATCAACAATTAAAACATCAATGATCTGGTAAAAATGAATAAAATCGTTTCGGTTATTTTTCTTTACAGATTCTATGTATTGTTGCGTAAATTTTTCCGCCGAAATATACAATACAGTCTTTTCGGGATATTTATCCTTAATTTCAACTCCAATTGCGTGAGCTAAATGGGTTTTCCCTAATCCAACCCCACCAAAAATAAGCAGCGGATTAAAAGAAGTTCCGCCCGGCTTATTGGCTACAGCTAATCCTGCCGATCTTGCCAATCGGTTGGAATCTCCTTCCAGGAAATTCTCGAAATTGTAACTCGGGTTTAATTGAGATTCGATCTTTACATTTCTAATTCCCGGAATTATAAAAGGATTCTTTAATTCGGGATTTTTATTTTTTATGGGGACATCTACTTCCTGGGAAGCCATGTTGCTACGCTGGGTACTTGGAATTTTTTCGGTAAACGGCATTTTATTTCCGTAGGTATTTTCCATTTTGATCACGTAGACCAATTTAGCTTTTTCCCCTAACTCTTTAGTAAGCGAAACTTTTAAAAGCTTTACGTAGTGTTCTTCTAACCACTCGTAAAAAAACTTAGACGGCACTTGTATGCTAAGTGCACAATCCGTAAGTTTTACTGCTTGTATAGGTTCAAACCACGTTTTATATGCCTGTGGAGTGATGTTATCTTTGATAAAAGCCAGACAGCTATTCCAAACTGATTGCGCAGTTTTTGACATGCTTTGTTTTGTATTATTTTAGGTTAGTAGTGGTTTACAAGAAGTTAAAAAGATATAGGGGTCTTTCAACTTGAGTGGAACAAATATGTGAACAAATTATCTAATAAAAAAACCTATTTAGGGTTGAATTTTAAGAAAATTTTATGCATACTTAAATCCGCTTATGAAAGTACAAAACCTCATTCACTTTACCTGTTAAATTCAATATGAAAAGTCACATATCTTATGTTAAAGTCCGTTATGCGGAAACCGATCAAATGGGAGTGGTACACCATGGAAATTACGCTCAATACTTTGAAATAGCCCGCCTTGACTGGCTTTCGGCACTAGGAATTTCCTATAAAACTATGGAAGAAAACGGTGTAATGTTACCGGTTTACGAATTGAATACAAAGTTTTTAAAGCCTGCAGTTTTTGAAGATGAATTAGAAATTAAAGTGCAGTTGAAGGAACTTCC
>DATFJA010000352.1:0-3584 GCA_035269545.1 Salegentibacter sp. | reverse complement strand
GAAGATTTGCTTTTGTAAGATTTCTCAATCATCCTGGCATAATCTTCCTTAAGCTGCTCCAATTCTTCCCTAAGCCTGGAAATTTTATTGGTATTTGCGCTTATTTGATTGGTTAGAAGATTCGCTTGCTGGTTAGTTACTTTTATTAAATTTTCTGTACTTCTTATTTGTTGATCCAAGTCTTCTACCTGGCTTAAAACCGAACGCTCCTTTTGTTTATTACTACTTCTTAGCTCATTTATTCTCCGGATCTCATTCCGAAGTTCTACTCTTTTTTTCTCCAGGGTTTCCCTTGTTGTTTGAGCTGATAAGTTACCCGCGGATAGCAGTAAAAATATAAAACAGAATAATAATCCAGAAAACTTCTTAAACTTCATTACAAACTAATTTCTTCATAACCTGATGGAATCTCAAATGGAAAACTTAGATCTCCCCTGTCAAATTCCAGTGAGCGATAAGTAAGCTCTATTTTTGTGCTGCTACCGGCCTCGTTGGCAATAATACTTATTTCTTCCGGAAAAATCTTTCCTTCTACTTCCTGATAATCGGAATAAGTTACGGTCACACTTTTATTTTCTTCTGTTTGTGCCAGCTGCTGGGCAGAAGTCTTAAAGTTTTTAGGATTCAAGAGGAACATTTTCCTTATCAACCTTTCATTTGAAGGCATAAATTGAAAACCTTTTGCCGTTTGTGAAAACTCAAATTCCTCTTCTCTAAGATCATAAATTGCCTGACCTATGAGTAAATTCTGAAGTTTTTGAAAATCTAAGGGAGTGCCTAAAAGATCACTTAGCAGCCGGAAATCACCGTCAAAATAAGTTTGACTCACCTTTTCGTAATAACTTACCCGCGAAGGTGTGATATAAGCTTTAGCAACTGGGAAGCCCAATACCGAAGCACTCATCCAAATCGCTTTATCTTTCTCCATTCTGAAGCTTAGATTAACCGATTGCGTACGATCTTCATTTTGATATACCGTTTTCAACTTGCCTGTAAGCGTAGTAAAGCTGGTTTCAGAATTATAGTGACTTTCTATAATATTCGCGGCTTCAGCATTTTTAGTAGCAATTCCTTTTACTCCCTTCCGGCTTCCACAGGAAGCAATAAAAAGGCTTAATAACACTACTCCTAAAATCTTTCTATACATCTATTCTAATTCTTTTATTAAAGCTTCGACCTTACGTGAAAATTCAGCCGATTTCTCTTCTTCTCCGAGTTCTTTGTAGGCCATTTTTAATTGCGTGTAAAAATCAATTTCCATTCTTGGGTTATCGATCAAGTAATCCTGGCCAAATGTAAGTATTTCTATAGCTTCACCATACTCTTCCAGTTGGTTTAGTGCAATTCCCTGTAATAAAAACAAAACAGGCTGCGCCGGAAATACCTCTAGCATTTCCTTACTCAAATCCCGGGCCTCTTTATACTTTTCTAACTCTAATTGAAGAAAAATAGTATTTTTTACCAGCTGAAAATCTTCAGTGTTTTCCGCCAGACCGGCCTCAAAGAAACTTAAGGCGTCTTCAAGTTCACCACGTTTCATATAATATTGGCCTAATTGACTGTAGAGTTTTGGGGCATCTTCACGCTCGCTAAGCATTTTACTTACCTGCATTAAATCTTCCTCATATTCAGGATTGTTATCTACAAAAATCAGGAAATCATTAAGCACTTTAAATTTTGATTCGGCATCAATTTCTTCACTTTCAAAAACAATTTTCATTGAATTAACAGCTTCCTCCGGTTCTTCTCTTTCCAGGTGAAATTTATACAATGCCAGATGCACTAAGGTAGATCCCGGATTGGCTTCCAGCAGTTGTAATGCGGTGTTATAAGCCTGTTCGTGATCTCCCATATCGCTGTAGATATAAATGAGATTGAGGTAATTCTGCTCGTTTTCAGGATTATTAGCAATTCCCTGTTCCAGGTTCTCTATTTGTGCGGCGGTGTCGCCGGTTCGCGCATAGATTTGCCTGCGCAATTTGTTTCGGTAAGTACTGGGTCCTTCCTGTTGGTCCAGTTCGTCTATAGTTTGAAGCGCTTCTTCAAATTGCCGGTTTAACAGGTAAATATTAGCAAGCTTTTCTTTATAATCTTCGTCAAAACTCAGTAATTTCAACAGGGTTTCAACAGCATTATCATATTGCTTTGCCCGCGTATAGGTTTTATAAAGTTGATCTAGAACATCTTCCCTTTTAGGCGCTAATTGATGGGCCTTTTCAAGATTGGCAATCGCCCTATCATAGTTTTCTAATTCATTGTAATTCCTGGCCATTTCAAAATAGACCACCGGATTATCAGGTTCCAGTCTTTGGCATTCTTCTAAAGCAACTATGGCTTTTTCGTAATTCTCAATGCCTTTTTGTTTTAAGGCTTCAAAGAATTGCTCCTGAAATTCGTCGGTTACATTTCCAAGATCATCCTGATTTACATCTTTAAGCACCACCTCTTTTTCCTGGGCAGAACTCCCCTGAAAGGAAAACAGCGCTCCTGAAAGCATAGCAATAATGAAGAAGTACTTTTTCATAAATAATTTTCAGGATAAAATTGAAATAAAGAGGTTGTTTGAAAAATTTTTAAGATCGTCATCCTGAATTTATTTCAGAGCCTGCCCCGATTTTCATCGGGGATCTAATTTATTGTTCGTCAAAACATGTTAGAAGCTGAAACCAGTTCAGCTTGACGAAACCCGATTTTTCAAACAACCCCCTAAATAAGCTTATTCTAAAGTTGAATAATCACCAATGCTAATTTGGGTAAAGTTACCGTCAAATTTCGCAAAATTACCTATCATGGCGTTATCCAGTTTTGCATTTCTCACTTCAGCAAAAGTTTGAATTAAGCTATTCTTTACTTCAGCATCAGTAATTTTAGTCCCGTCACCCACTGAAACATTAGGGCCAATTTTAGCATTTACCAGCTCTACATTTTCACCAATATAACAAGGTTCAGTAATTTCAGAATTAGTGATCTTCACAGAATCTGAAATCAGTTTTTCACCATCCTGGTGCAGGAAATTCAGCATTCTACCATTGGTTTCAACAGTTACATTTTTGTTTCCGCAATCCATCCATTCATCTACGGTCCCGGTTTTAAAAATCCTGTCTTCGGCCATCATTTTCTTAATACCATCATTAATCTGGTATTCTCCACCGTGCATCAGGTTTTCATCAAGAACTTCTTCCAGCTTCTCTTTTAAAACCGCGATATCTTTAAAATAGTAAATACCAATTACCGCCTGGTCGCTCACGAATTCTTTTGGCTTTTCAACCAATTCTATAATCTCGTTTTTCTCGTTAAGGTTTACCACCCCAAATGCTTCGGGGTTAGCTACTTTTTTAGTCCAGATCACCGCATCAGCATCTTTATCAAGTTTAAAGTCCGCTTTTATCAAGGTGTCAGCATAAGCAACAACTGCAGGCCCGGAAAGCGATTCCTTCGCGCTCATAATAGCGTGACCGGTCCCCAAAGGTTGATCCTGACGGTAAATAGAAGCTTTTGCATTTAAGCCCTTTGCCAGTCCTTCTAAACTTTCTACGATTTCGTCTCCAAAAAATGCAGGATCACCCAAAATAAAAGCGATCTCG
>DATFJA010000351.1:0-4575 GCA_035269545.1 Salegentibacter sp. | reverse complement strand
TGCGCCTTACGGTCTTTTTTAGCCGCACGCTTTATTAGTTGAGTTTCGCTTTTAAAAAGTTGAATTACTTTCACCCGATTTCTTAATTAAAAAGGCCTTCTATTTACATAGACGCAGGAAAGTTACAAAAGGTTGCCTGTACCTTGATTATTTTTTAAAAAATTAGTTTAGAGACGAATTCTTGTATCTTTGCAACACAATCTTTTTTATGTCTGAACAGAAGCTTACCCGTATAAATAAATACTTAAGTGAAATAGGTTACTGCTCGCGCCGTGCTGCCGATAAACTCATAGATCAGGGACGCGTAACCATTAATGGAACTGTACCCGAAATGGGAACCAAGATTGCACCCGGAGATTTGGTAAAAGTGGATGGGAAAGCGGTTTCTGAAGCAGAAAAAAAAGAACCTAATGTTTACCTGGCTTTCAACAAACCGGTTGGCATAGTCTGTACTACCGATACGCGTGTAGAAAAGGACAATATCATTGATTTTATAAATTATCCCAAGCGAATTTTTCCTATAGGCCGTCTGGATAAACCCAGTGAAGGGCTTATTTTTCTTACCAACGATGGAGATATTGTAAACAAGATCTTACGCGCCCGAAATAATCACGAGAAAGAATATATAGTTTCGGTAAACAAGCCAATTACTCCAGATTTCATAAGAAGGATGGGGAATGGCATTCCAATTTTAGGAACTACAACTAAAAAATGCGAAGTGGAGAAATTGGGAAGAAACGATTTCCGAATTGTACTTACCCAGGGACTAAATCGTCAAATTCGCAGAATGTGCGAATTTTTGGGCTACGAAGTTACCGCACTTAAGCGTATTAGGATTATGAATGTGAGCCTCGATATACCCGTAGGCGCCTACCGTGACCTTACTCAAGAAGAGCTCGCGACCATTAATAAGATGGTAGACGAATCCAGCAAAACAGAAGAAGCTTCAAGATTAAAAAATTCAGACAAAAAACATCAAAAAAAGGCTACGGGGTCCCGTAGAAATAAATCTTAACACATTATTAGCGCAATGGCTTGCCGGCATGTTAAGATTACTTGTTAATTTTAATTGTGTAGAATTTTAGAAATAAGTTAAGATTTATGAAAGTACAGCCATTTCATTTAGCCATACCGGTTTCAGATTTACAGAAAGCAAGAGAATTTTATAAAGAGACCCTGGGTTGCGGGGAAGGTCGTAGTAGTGATCACTGGGTAGATTTTAATTTTTTCGGTCATCAGCTGGTTATTCATTATAAACCAGCAGAAGAAATCGAAAACACCCACAGTAATCCTGTAGATGGCAAAAATGTTCCGGTACCACATTTTGGGGTAGTCCTGGAATGGGATGTATTTCAGGAATTTGCAAACTTACTAAGATCAAAAAACATTAAATTTGAAATTGAGCCATACATACGTTTTGAAGGACAGGTAGGCGAACAGGCCACCATGTTTTTTAAGGACCCCAGTGGAAATGCCCTGGAATTCAAAGCTTTTAAAAATAAAGAACAACTATTTGCAAAATAACCAACCAACTAAAAAAATATGAATAGATTAAAACCGGCACTGGTACGGCAAATTTTCGTACTAATGCTCATACTATTTTTAACGGTTTTAATTTTTAAAGAAATCGTCCCGTACCTTACCGGAGTACTGGGGGCGATCACTCTATATGTTCTTTTACGTAATTGGATGAGAAAATTATTGGCCCGTGGATGGAAACCCCCGGTAGCGGCGGCGCTTTTAATGGCGGGATCTTTTGTAGGGATCCTGGTGCCGGTTTCTTTAATTGTCCTCATGCTTTCCTCGAAGATAAGTAAAGCGGTAGCCAATTCAGAACGGGTAATTAGAGCTATAAAAGAACAATTAACCGAGGCAGAAACTTATGTAGGTTACAGCTTAAGTGACTCTATAGACACTGCTTCTGTTACTAACTGGATGTCTGGAAATCTACAAAGTTTGGCAGGAGGCACATTTAACGCATTTATTGCGATTGGGATTATGTACTTTATGCTCTATTACATGCTTATAAGACGCGATTCCATGAAGTCATCCCTCATTTCCTACATCCCACTGGGTAATGAAAATTTAAAAATCATAGGAAAGGAAAGCGACCAACTGGTAAGATCCAACGCCCTGGGAATTCCTTTGGTAGCCATATTTCAGGGAATTATTGCGCTTATTGGTTATTTAATTTTAGGGGTGCCAGATCCTTTCTTTTGGTTTGTAATTACCGCTATAGGTTCTATGATACCTTTTATTGGAACAGCCATAGGTATTATTCCCGTGGTAATACTTTTAATAGCCCAGGGGGATAATTGGCAGGCAATAGCCATGTTAATCTATGGCTTTGTGGTTGTTGGTTCTACAGATAATCTAATTAGACTTTATATTCTAGATAAACTGGCAGCCGTACACCCGCTTATCACCTTATTTGGTGTTATTGTAGGTGTTCAGCTTTTTGGTTTTATAGGATTAATTTTTGGGCCGCTGCTTATATCCTTGTTTTTATTAATTCTGAAGATTTACAAGAAGGAATATGGCAATGCCCACGACCGACTTTAAAATATTTACTAATCATTAAAATGAAGAATTATGAATATGCTCAGTAAGAAAAAGAAAGAAATTGATGAAGAATACTTAAAAAAGGGAGTTGCCAAGGTAAAAGATGGAGATGTAGAAATTGCTGCCAAGAATCAAAAAAAGATAGAAGATAAAATTGTAAACGCAAGCACGCTAAGAAAATATACCGAACTTGGGAAATTAATGTTTAAAATGCTCCAGGATTACCGCAAGGGAGTTTACAGTAATGTGCCGTGGTTTACCATCGCTTCTATAGCTTTTGCTCTCTTATATGTTCTAAATCCTTTGGATTTAATGCCAGATTTTATCCCGGGACTTGGTTATGTGGATGATTTTGCAATACTAACAGTAACGTTAAGGTTTATAGAGACCGATCTTCATAAATATTTAGATTGGAAACTTGAAGAGGACTAATTCTAGTCTTTGATTTAAAACAAAAAAAATCCTATCAATTCCTAAAATTTATAATTAGGTTGATAGGATTTTTTATATGAGAAACTTCAATGTTTATTTATCAGCTTTAACTCTTTCTTTTGCTCTTTTCTTATGGCGTTCTGTAGCAAGCAAAGTATTCTTAAGCAGCATAGAAACTGTCATTGGCCCTACTCCACCAGGCACAGGCGTAATATAAGAAGCACGCTTACTAACATTTTCAAAATCTACATCACCTTTAATCACATAACCTTTTTCTGCTTCATCATCTGGCACCCTGGTAATTCCGACATCAATAATTACAGCGTCATCTTTAATCATTTCTGCTTTTAGAAAATCAGGAATTCCAACAGCGATAATTATAATATCGGCCTGAGAGGTAATTTGTGTAATATTCTTAGTGAACTCGTGAGTTAAAGTTACCGTAGAATTTCCCGGAAAACCACTTCTTCCCATCAGAATACTCATGGGCCTTCCTACGATATAGCTTCTACCAATTACTACCGTATGTTTTCCTTTAGTAGGAATATCATATCGTTCCAGCAACTCTAAAATTCCAAAGGGTGTAGCTGGAATAAAAGAGGTCATATCAAGAGCCATTTTCCCAAAATTAGTTGGATGAAAACCATCAACATCCTTATCGGGATCTACTGCGTTTAATACTTTCTGTGTATCTATTTGAGGCGGTAAAGGAAGCTGAACAATAAAACCATGAATGTCATCATTTTGGTTTAATTCTTCAATTTTATGAAGCAACTCAAGCTCGCTTACTGTATTAGGCAATCTATACAAAGAAGATTCGAAACCAACACGCTTACAGGATTTTACTTTTGCATTAACATAAGTTAGACTGGCACCATCGTTACCTACAATTATCGCAGCCAGATGAGGCACCTTTTCGCCCCTTTCTTTAATTTTTTGAACTTCAGCAGCGATCTCATTTTTAATGTCGTTGCTGGTTTTTTTTCCGTCTAGTATGGTCATCTCAGTTAGCAGTACTTTAGTTGGCAGTTAGCAGTCAGATTTTGACTCCAAATTTACCGGGATTATTTTTCATATAATTTATAAGCTTTCCAACCTCCTCGCTTTGGGATTGCAAAATTATCTTATGCTTTTCTGGTAAGTAACTACAAGCTTCAGCAAAGTCAAGCCATAATTGTGTTTCAGCATTCTCAGAGTCAGCATCTGTGAGTTTATTTGTAAAATATTTAGGATATTCTCTTTTTCGATAAGCTTCAGCTATTGCAGAACATACACTCCTTGAGGACCGTATAATTTGATTGCTCAAAGCAAATCTTTCTTCCGTAGGAAAAGTTTTGGAAGGTTTAAAAACTTCCATTGCTAGATCAAAAGCTTTTTGATAAGCGTATAAGGTTTTGAAACTCATTTTACTGCTAACTGCCTACTGAAACACTGCCTACTTACTTCATTCCCTTCATCATCTGCATCATTTTCTGGCCACCGCCACCCTGCATCATTTTCATCATTTTACCCATCTGGTTGAATTGCTTCAACAATTGGTTTACTTCCTGTACTGTTGTTCCTGAACCTTTACTTATTCGT
>DATFJA010000350.1:0-5465 GCA_035269545.1 Salegentibacter sp. | reverse complement strand
GGCAATGGTTTGTACATCGGGAAAAGAAGCGTAAACTTCTTTGTTTAATTCTTCTAAAAACGAGATCGCTTCCAGGTTTTTATTTTCGCCATACTCATTGGGTTCCCATTCGCCTTCTTCCCGTGAATAATCCAGGTAAAGAATAGAGGCTACGGCATCTACCCGTAAGCCATCGATGTGAAATTGTTCTAACCAGTATAAAGCGTTACTAATCAAAAAAGCTCTTACTTCGTTTCGGCTGTAATTGAAGATCAGACTTTTCCAATCGGGATGGTAACCTCTTTTCGGGTCGGGGTGTTCATAAAGATGTGTGCCGTCAAAATAACCGAGTCCGTGGCTGTCTTCCGGAAAATGTGAAGGCACCCAATCCAGGATCACTCCAATATCATTTTCGTGAAGTTTATCTACTAAAAATTTAAATTCATCTGGATAGCCAAACCTTGAGGTTGGTGCAAAATACCCGGTAATTTGATATCCCCAACTCGGGTCGTAAGGATATTCCATAATAGGCATAAACTCTACGTGCGTAAAGCCCATTTCTTTAACGTAGGAAACTAGATCGGTGGCAAGTTCCCAATAAGAAAGCGATCTGTTTTCTTCGGTTTTCTTCTTCCAGGAAGATAAATACACTTCGTAAACCGAGTAGGGAGCTTCTAAAGAGTTGTTTTGTTTTCTTTTCTGAAGCCAGGATTTATCCTTCCATTTATAATCGTCTTCCCAAACCACTGACGCTGTATTAGGCGGGTGTTCACATCGCCTGGCATAAGGATCGGCTTTCTCGGTAATAATTTCGTTATGGTTACTATGGATCTTATACTTGTATAAATGGCCTTTTTCCACATCAGGAATAAAACCTTCCCAAATTCCACTGCCATCCCAACGCACATCCAGCAGATGTTCGCCATCTTTCCAGGAATTAAAGTCCCCAATAACCGAAACCTGTTTTGCGCCCGGAGCCCAGACTGCAAAATAAGTTCCTTTAACCTTATTTAAGGTTAGTGGATGGGAACCAAATTTCTCATACAACCGAAAATGTTTCCCTGACTTAAATAAATTGATATCAAATTCCGAAAATAGACTGTGCGTTATTACTTCTGCCATATTATCCTATAGTTGTTCCGGGTGGAATTACCGCCTCTTTTTTAAGCACTACAATACCCTCTTTTATTACATAAGAGTCTGTTTCTGTATCTTCTAAATGCGAGCCTCCTTTTATTGTAGTATTATCTCCAATTCTACAATTTTTATCGATTATAGCATTTTCTATCGTACAGTTTTCTCCTATTCCAGTTAGTATTTCAATTTTATTTTTTTCAATTTCTTCCAGGGATTCATAGAAATCGGTTCCCATCATATAGCAGTTTTTTATAACCGAACCTTTTCCAATTCTGGACCGGACACCTATCACTGAAGATTCAATTTTATCAGCATGAATAATGCAACCTTCAGCAATAACCGCTTTTTTAAGTTTAGTATCGGTGTATTTCGTAGTTGGAAGAATCCTGGCGTGTGTGTACACCTGGTTTTCCATATCGTAAAGATTGAATTTTGGAATGTCTTCGGTTAAGCCAATATTTGCTTCGAAGAACGATTCTATATTTCCAATATCTGTCCAATAACCTTCAAATTGATAACCGCAAACTTTCTTGTTTCCTATGGCTTGCGGAATGATCTCTTTACCAAAATCTACCGTGTTAGGATCATCCATAAGTTTGAATAATAAATCACGATTAAACACATAAATCCCCATAGAGCCGAGATAATTTCTGCCTTCGGCTTCCATTTCAGGGCCAACAGGCGAGGTCCAGTCCGGTAGAAGTTCAGACTTCGGTTTTTCAATAAAGGAGGTGATGTTATTGTCTTTGTCGGTTTTCATAATCCCGAAACTTGGAGCGTCTTTGGCATTTACAGGTACGGTACCAATAGTAATATCGGCGTCACTATCTATATGTTGTTGCACCATTTTATTATAATCCATATGATATAACTGGTCTCCCGAAAGAATAAGGAAATAATCGAATTTGTGTTTTTTAAAATGGTGCATTCCCTGCCTTACCGCATCTGCAGTTCCCTGGTACCATATTTTATTATGCGGAGTCTGTTCTGCTGCTAAAACATCTACAAAAGCTGAACTAAAGAAGCTAAAATGATAAGTATTTTTAATGTGCTGGTTCAATGAAGCCGAATTAAACTGTGTTAACACGAACATTCTTTTAAGGTTCGAATTAATACAATTGGAGATAGGAATATCTACCAGCCTATATTTACCTGCAATAGGAACTGCAGGTTTAGACCTACTTTCTGTTAAAGGATGGAGCCTGGTACCCTGACCGCCTCCGAGAATAACCGATAATACTTTGTCGTTTAGCATGATTAGTCGCTTTTTAGTGAATTATACAAATCGATATACTGTTGAGCCGAAACATTCCAGGAATGGTCAATGCTCATAATATGTTTTCTGGTTTTTTTAAATGCAGGTTGATCCTTATAAAATGCTATAGCTCTGTTTAGAGTTTGAAGAATGTCTTCTTCTGATGCTTCCTGGTGTGAAAAGCCAAAACCTCCATCTTCAACATCTATAACGGTATCTTTTAAACCGCCAATACTTCGCACAACCGGGATGGTTCCGTAGCGAAGGGAATATAATTGATTAAGTCCGCAGGGTTCCACTCGGGATGGCATTAATAGAAAATCGGCACCGGCATAAATCAGGTGAGAGAGTTTCTCATCATAACCGATAAATGTATTATAAGCTTTCTTATATTTTTTCTTTAAAGCTTTTAAGTTGTCTTCTACTTCAGGGTTTCCCGAGCCTAAAACGAGAATATTACATTCTTTTTTTGAAAGAATTTCATCAAAAACATTCGGCAATAGATCGGCGCCTTTTTCAAAAACCAACCTTCCAATGAAAGCGAATAATGGTTTTGAAGCTGAAAATCCAAATTCTTTACACAGCCATTTTTTATTGGCTGTTTTCCCGGTCTGAATATTTTTTGCCGAATAATTTTTAGCGATAAATTCGTCGGTTTGGGGATTCCATACATCAGCGTCAATGCCGTTGAGAATACCAACACATTTTTCGCTTTCGTGGCTTAACAAACCCTCCAAACCATTTGCAGCTTGTTGTAGTTCTTCCATATAACTTGGGGAAACCGTAGTTACCTTCCAGGCGCATTTTATTCCTGCAGCCAATGGATTTATTACACCATCCCAATCCAATAAACCTATATTAGAAATATCGAAAGCAGGAAGATAATGTACTTTATCGTGAGCAAACCAACCCTGGTATTGCGCGTTGTGAATAGTAAGAATAACAGGAATTTGGTTTAGCGCTTTGTATTTTGAGCACTCCTGTGCCATAAAAGGTATCAATCCTGTATGATGATCGTGGCAGTGAATTATGGAAGGTTTGGTCTTTAAGGTCAAAATCCAATCCATTACGGCAATTTGAAAAGCTGTAAAACGGGCAGTATCATCTTCGGAATAGACATAATCTTTAAATAAAAGTTCCGGAATATCCACAAACAGAACTTCAATATCTAAAACATCCTTTTTTAGTTTCAGGATTCTATAAGAATAATTGTCTTCACCCAAGATCAGGCTTGATTCGTAAACACTTTCAAACTTGTGAGCAGCAGTGAACTTATTGTTATATAGTGGCATCACTACTTTTGCGTCAACTCCAGCCTGTTGCTGATATTTTGGTAGAGAACCAACCACATCTCCCAGGCCTCCAACTTTTGCAATAGGGTAACATTCAGCGCTTACGTGTATCACGTTCATATTAAAATCTTTGAAAGATTATTGATTTAATCCGGTTGTTTTTTTAGTGATTTTAAGATCAAAAATTTTGAAGGTTTTAAAAATTAAAACCCTGTTTATCGTCAAATCCCTATAAATTTAGTAAAATAAAGACACAAAGCCTATGTAAAAAAAGTTATATAATTCTTATGTAAACTGGATTTAAATATGAGATTTCAAATTCTAAGAAGCTTTCGGGCTATAAATCCTTTTTGAGACTATTGGGATTCTTGCGGGTGTCGAATACTGTAACTAGCTTGATTTCAGAAGAATTATATCGATAAAAAATTGTGGTTTGTTTTGTAATTACAGCGCGGTGTAAACCGGGTTTATCCTGGGATTCTGGAAATATTTCGGGATGGATTTTTATAATTTTAAGGTTGTGATCTAATTTTCTAAGAAATTCCTTTTTCACTTTTTCAGACTAATTTTCCCTCAAATAATCAAAAAGCTTAATAAGCTTTTTCTCAGCAGTTTTTGTGATAATTACCTTTCGGGACATTATCTGTGCTTTTTAATGAAATTTTCATAAGAAGTTGTTTCCTGCCGGGCTATTTCTTTGTCAGCTTCTTCAATTTCAGCTTTTTCTTCAGCTGAAAGGTCGTTCCAAAAATCAGATGGTTTTCTTTCGCTTAGAATTTCACGAATAGATCTAATTAATTCAAGGTCATTGGTTTCCATCAATAATTGAGCGAGTGATATTTTTTCTTCCTGTATATTCATTTAAACATTTTTAGAAGAATACTAAGATAAGAAATTAGCTTTAAAACAATATTTTAATTTTTTCTTCAGATTTTAAATATCCTCCCAATCCATCCCATGTAAATTCCCATAAGTGGTTTAAAATTGTAAATTTGCAGCCAGTAATGTGAAGTCGCGTTGTGCGCAAGCAGCAGGTAAGAAAAATAAAAGAATGAGTTACAACTTTAACGAAATTGAAGCCAAATGGCAAAAATACTGGGCCGAAAATCAAACTTTTCGCGCCAGCAATTCATCAGATAAACCAAAGTATTACGTGCTGGATATGTTTCCATATCCTTCAGGTGCCGGGCTTCACGTTGGGCACCCTCTGGGTTATATTGCCAGCGATATTTATGCGCGCTACAAACGCCATACAGGCCATAATGTGCTGCACCCACAAGGTTACGATAGTTTTGGGCTGCCGGCCGAGCAATATGCGATTCAAACCGGCCAGCATCCTGCGCTTACCACAGCTAAGAATATTAAAAGATATCGCGAACAGCTCGATAAAATAGGCTTTTCTTTTGATTGGAGCAGGGAAGTGCGCACCAGCGATCCCGAATATTATAAATGGACACAGTGGATCTTTATTCAGCTTTTTGAGAGCTGGTATGATATGGAAGCTGAAAAATCAAGAGATATTTCAGAGCTTGAAGAAATTTTCACTGCGGAAGGGAATTCTCGTTTAAATGCCGCTTGTGATGATGAGGTAGAGGAATTCTCAGCCGATGCCTGGAATGCTTTTTCTTCTGAAGAAAAACAACAAATATTATTAAAATACAGACTTACCTATTTAGCTGAAACCGAAGTAAACTGGTGCCCGCAACTGGGAACCGTTTTAGCTAACGACGAGATTGTAAACGGTGTTTCCGAACGTGGTGGCTATCCCGTGGTTCGTAAAAAAATGACGCAATGGAGTATGC
>DATFJA010000349.1:0-2802 GCA_035269545.1 Salegentibacter sp. | reverse complement strand
TGAATGTAAAAGCTTCAGAAATAATTTTCACTTCCGGTGGTACTGAAGCCGACAACCTTGCTTTGAATTCTGCGGTTCGAGATCTTGGCGTAAAGCGAATTATCACTTCAAAAATTGAGCATCACGCGGTTTTGTATACCGTAGAGCAGCTGCAGGATTGTTTTGATGTTGAGGTAGTTTATGTTGATCTGGACTCCTGCGGAAATATAAAAGAGACTCATTTAGAAGAATTGCTGAAAACTTCAGATAAAAAGACCCTGGTAAGCCTGATGCACGTAAATAACGAGATTGGGAATAAACTGGATATTAAAAAAGTTGGGGAACTTTGCAAAGAACACGGGTCTATTTTTCATTCAGATTGTGTGCAATCGGTAGGTCACTATGATCTTGATTTTAGTGAAATTCCGGTTGATTTTACTGCGGTGAGCGCCCATAAATTTCACGGCCCAAAAGGTGTGGGATTTGCTTTTATTAGGAAAAACAGCGGATTAAAACCACTTATTTTTGGAGGAGAGCAGGAGCGTGGCCATCGTGCCGGTACAGAAGGGGTTCATAACATTGTAGGACTTGAGGAAGCTTTAAAACTTTCGCTAGATAATTTAGCCGAAGAAAAAGCCTATGTGAGTGATCTAAAAGCTCATTTTATTTCAAAACTGAAAGCTGAAATTCCCGGGGTGAAATTCAACGGAGATTGTTCCGATCCGGAAAAAAGTACTTATACACTGGTAAATGTATGTTTGCCGGTATCTGAAGAAAAAGCTTTAATGCTTTTGTTTCAATTGGATCTAAAAGGTATAGCCTGTTCCAAAGGAAGTGCCTGCCAAAGTGGGAGTGACAAAGGCTCTCATGTTTTAAGTGCATTTTTAGAAGAAGAAGATCTTAAAAAACCATCATTGCGGTTTTCATTTTCGCAATTCAATACAAAAGAAGAACTGGATTACGTGGTAACTACACTTAAAGAGTTTATCGAATCTTAAGAGAAAACATTTTCAATTTTTATCCAGCTGACTGCAGTCATATTTTTTGATTTTTAATCGCTGTTACTTTGCATAGCTAATTGCCCGTTCACGGGATTAAAGTATAAAGTGATGGCAGATAAACACGAATACCGGGTAGACTTAACCTGGAAAGAAGACCGTAAAGGAGAAATGTCCTCTCCAGAATTAACCGACACTATCGAAACCGCAACACCACCGGACTTTCCTGGTGGAATCCCAGATATTTGGTCTCCGGAACATTTTTTTGTGGCTGCGGTAGAAAGTTGTTTAATGACTACTTTCCTTGCAATCGCAGAAAATTCTAAACTGGATTTTATAAGTTTTAAATCTAAGGCGGTAGGAAAACTGGGTAAGGTTGAAGGTAAATTTCAAATGACGGAAATTATACTGAAACCTGTGTTGGAAATCACCGACGAGAATAATGCAGAAAGAGCAAAACGCATCGTAGAAAAAAGCGAAAAGATTTGCTTAATCTCTAATTCGATTAAAACAAAAATCACTCTGGAAACTGAGATCGTAATTGCATCGGTAGGAGTTTAATGTTTTTATCGTCATTGCGATCCCGATGATAATCGGGAGAAGCAATTTTTTTTAAATATTCGCTCATTACGTCATTCTGAATTTAATTCAGAATCTAAGGTGATAATAGTATTTGTATATTATTTCTTAAGTTTAAAGGGAGGCTATACCTTCTATATGTTTCGAAATCTATAAATGCTAGATCCTGAAACAAATTCAGGATGACGTTCGAATGCGATATTCAACCACAGATTACCATTTAGGCTATCGCCTCCTCGGAATTACGACAACCGAAAACGGACAACCGACAACCGATAACTGACAACTGACAACCGAAATCAAAACAATGTTTTCCTAAAACAATAATTGTTGGTATCTTTGCAGCCCTAAAAATCGTTTAACTTCTACAGAAACAGGCAGGTGTATGAATAATAAGAAGGTCGCATTTTATACCTTGGGTTGTAAACTCAATTTTTCAGAAACTTCTACTATTGCAAGATCTTTTAAAGATGAAGGTTTTGAGCGTGTGGAATTTTCTGAAACAGCTGATATTTATGTGATCAATACCTGTTCGGTTACTGAAAATGCCGATAAACGCTTTAAAACAATCGTTAAGCAAGCGCAAAAAGTGAACGAAGACGCGTTTGTGATTGCCGTGGGTTGCTATGCACAATTGAAGCCGGAAGAACTTGCCGATGTAGATGGCGTAGATCTAGTACTTGGAGCGACTGAAAAATTCAAAATCACCGATTATCTAAACGATCTTTCTAAAAATGACCTGGGAGAAGTTCATTCGTGCGAAATAGACGAGGCCGACTTCTACGTAGGCGCTTATTCTATAGGAGACAGAACTCGTGCCTTTTTGAAGGTTCAGGATGGTTGTGATTATAAATGTACATATTGCACCATTCCGTTAGCTCGTGGAATTTCACGTAGCGATAAACTGGAAAATGTTTTGACCAATGCCGCTGAAATATCTGCAAAAGGTATTAAAGAAATTGTGCTTACTGGAGTAAATATTGGGGATTACGGTAAAGGAGAATTTGGAAATAAAAAGCATGAACATACTTTTCTTGATCTCGTAAAAGCTTTAGATGAGGTAGATGGTATTGAACGTTTAAGAATTTCCTCTATTGAGCCGAATTTATTGAAAAACGAAACTATAGATTTTGTAGCCGATAGTAATACATTTGTGCCTCATTTTCATATTCCATTGCAAAGCGGAAGTGATGCTTTACTAAAATTGATGAAGCGTCGCTATATGAGTTCGCTTTATACCGATAGG
>DATFJA010000348.1:0-7095 GCA_035269545.1 Salegentibacter sp. | reverse complement strand
CCAAATTACAAACCAGGATTCATAAAATTATAGGTTGATTGACTCGATAATCGAGATTTGAAAGCTCCGTCTCGACATCCCGGAATCTCCCAAAATCAAAAAAACCAATTGTATGTCTCGTAGGTTTGCCTTAAAGAGGTTTACTAACTAATTTAATATTACTTAGCACTCGCCAAATCAACAAAATCAAATTTTTTGCCACTAAATAAACCTTTATCTGAAAGTTTTAGATCGGGAATTACTAAGAGCGCCATAAAAGAAAGAGTCATAAAAGGAGCTTTTAAGGTGCTGCCTAAATTTTTGGCCATTTTATCTATTTCCTCGTATAATCTACCGGTTTCCCAACCATCTTTATCGCTAATTATTCCGGCAATTGGCAGTGAAAGTACTTTTTGGTCATTCCCATTTACGCTACAAATTCCTCCTGTATGCTTAATGATGAGGTTTACAGCATTGCAAATTTCTTCGTCTGATGTTCCAACAGCAATAATGTTATGCGAATCGTGCGCTACCGAGCTGGCAATCGCTCCTTTTTTTAGGCCGAAATTCTTTATAAACGCTACTGCAGGTGCTTTATCCTCATAACGGTTAACCACCGTGATTTTTAAAATATCATTCTCAATATCTGAAATTAGTTTCCCGTCCTTTTCTAAAGCTTTCTGCTGAATTTCATTAGTAATAAGTTCTCCATCCAGCGCTTCGATGACTTTAATGGTTTCTCCAGCTGCCTTTATTTTAAAATCTTCCGGCTTTTTGGATGAAGTATGAAAATTATTCGGCTTTTCGAATGGAGAAGATTTAATGTGAGATTTACCATTTTCAGCAACTAATTCTCCATCAATATAAGTTTGCAATACTTCAAATTTGGTCAGATCTTTTACCGCGATAAAATCGGCGGGATCGCCTACTTTTAATTGTCCGACTTCTAAATTATAGTGATTTATTGGATTAATACAAGCAACTTCCAGCACCTTAAAGACATCTATACCTTTAGCAACTGCCCTGGCACAAAGCTGGTTAATATGACCTAAAACCAGGTCGTCTGGATGTTTATCGTCTGAGCAAAACATCATATGTTTATAATGTTCCGGCAGCAGATCGATAAGCGCTTCAAAATTTTTAGCAGCGCTGCCTTCGCGAATAAGTATTTTCATACCAAAACCAAGCTTTTCTTCTGCTTCTTCAGCGGTATAACATTCGTGATCTGTAGAAATACCGGCTTCAGCATATTTTTTCGCGTCTTCTCCGCGTAATCCTGGTGCGTGGCCATCGGTAGGTTTGTTAAAATGTTTAGCCCAGGTAATTTTCTTTAGCACTTCTTCATCTTTGAAGATCACTCCGGGATAATTCATCATTTCCGCGAGATATTTTATTTCAGGAAGCACTAATAGATCTTTAATATCATCAGCATTAATAACTGCTCCCGAAGTTTCAAAATTGGTAGCCGGCACACAGGAAGGCGCGCCAAAGTTAAATTTCAACGGACTTTTCTTTCCATTTTCAATCATAAACTTAACGCCTTCTTTTCCCAAGACATTGGCAATTTCATGAGGATCTGAAACTGTAGCCACCGTACCGTGAATTGCAGCTAAGCGGGCAAACTCGGTAGGCACCAGCATAGAACTTTCAATATGGATATGCGCATCTATAAACCCGGGAAGCAAAAAGCTTTTTACTTCGTGCTGTTTTTCTTCAATCTTTTTAATCTTTCCATTCTCAATGCTTATTTCCGCAGGAAAAATCTTCCTGTTTTCAATATCTACGAGCTGGCCTTGTATAATTTTGATCATATTTTATCTATAAATCCTAAAGCGTGAAATTAGGGATTATTATTAATTGCTGAAAAATTTCTATGAATCTGTTTTAGTGAATTCCCCCTTATTGGTATTGAAATACTATACGTATTTTTGAAAAAAATTTACGATGCGCTGGACTTTAAAACCTAAACCCGATTCTTTAGTTGTTAATAAACTTGCCGAAGAATTAGGAGTGGAAACGCCTGTGGCGACACTTTTAGCACAGCGCGGAATATTAACTTTTGAAGCTGCAAAAAAGTTTTTCAGGCCCAGTTTGGAAGAGCTGCACGATCCCTACCTGATGAAAGATATGGATGTGGCTGTAAACCGAATTCAGCAGGCAATCGCTTCCGGGGAAAATATTATGGTTTATGGCGATTATGATGTAGACGGGACTACCAGTGTGGCTTTGATGTCTTCTTACTTAAAAACCCTTACTCCAAATATCGCGACCTATATTCCCGACAGGTATAGTGAAGGTTACGGTATCTCTTACCAGGGAATTGATTTTGCCGCAGATAACGAGATTTCACTAATCGTTGCCCTGGATTGTGGAATAAAAGCAATTGATAAAGTGGATTATGCCGCTGAAAAAGGAATAGATTTTATTATTTGTGATCACCACCGGCCGGGAGAAACTATTCCCGAAGCCGTTGCGGTGCTGGATCCCAAGAGAGAAGATTGTGAATATCCATATAAAGAACTTTGTGGTTGCGGGATTGGTTTTAAATTGATCCAGGCTATAAATTCTAAAAGAGGAGGGACGCCCGAAGTTTTACTGCCTTACCTCGATTTGGTTGCTACTGCCATTGGAGCCGATATCGTACCCATTACCGGTGAAAACAGGATTCTGGCCTATCACGGCTTAAATGTAATAAATGTTGCACCCCGAACTGGATTTAAAGCAATTCTGGCACAGGTTAAAAAGGATAAACTCACGATAACTGATGTGGTTTTTATTATTGCACCTCGTATAAATGCAGCCGGAAGAATGAAGCACGGTTTGCACGCGGTGAATTTACTTACCGAAGAAGACGAAGCTACCGCTATGGAATTTGCTGGTGAAATAGAGAATTTTAACGCCGAAAGAAAAACTACCGATAAAGCGATTACGGTTGAAGCCCTTGGGCAAATTGAAGAACTACAGGAACAGGAACGCTATAGTACGGTGGTTTATCACGAAGGCTGGCATAAAGGCGTAATTGGTATTGTAGCGTCCCGCTTAACGGAAACCTATTACCGGCCCACACTGGTTTTTACTAAAAGCGGAGAGAAACTGGCGGCTTCAGCGCGCTCTGTAAAAGGGTTTGATGTTTATAATGCTTTGGAAGCCTGTAAAGAACATATTGAGCAGTTTGGCGGGCATAAATATGCGGCAGGACTCACTTTAGAAGCTTCGCAATATGAAAATTTTAAAGCGAAGTTCGAGTCGGTGGTTTCTGAAACTATAGATAGAAGATTACTAACTCCTGAAATTGCAGTAGATGCTGAAATTGACCTGGATGAAATTACTCCGAAATTCTTTAGGATTTTAAAGCAATTCGCTCCATTTGGACCCGGCAATATGAGTCCGGTTTTTATGACGCAAAACCTTACCGATACCGGTTATGGGAAATGTGTGGGTGCAGATGAAGCACATCTTAAATGCAAGGTTGTACAGCAAGGAAAATCGGGTATGTTTGATATGATCGGTTTTGGACTGGGAGAAAAATTCGAAACAATTTCAGAAAAGAAAACTTTTAAAGCGGTATATTCTTTAGATGAAAATGAGTGGAATGGGAATGTTTCTATTCAGTTAAAATTAAAAGATATCAGCGAATAAATTCTTTCTATTTAGATTCATTTTAAATAATAATTTTATATTTGGGTAACCTATCTCGTAGCAAGGGCACGAGTTATAAATTCATATTAAAATTTCGAGGCAGGCTTCGGAGTTTTTAAATCTCGATTATCGAGTAAAGTGTTTTAAAATGGAAGATGTAGCTTTAATTTATCATAACAAATTAGGAATTTCTTTTCGTTGGAAAAATAACTTACCAAATGCTGATTCTGCCAGGATACAAATGGTTTTTAAGGGTATGGGGTTCTACTTATTACCTGAAGAAATTCAGCATTTTTCCGGTAATATAAAAGCAGCTAAATATTATAATTGTGGTATTTGTAGCAGTGAAAAATCCTGTAGGAATATTCTGTTGAGATCTCCACTTGAAAAAATGGATTTTGCGGTAAGTGCCATAGAGCTGGAGCAAATTTCAGATTTAATAGAGGGAACTTTATTTAAACTAAACCTTGAAGATTATGTAAATGGTTGCGGAAGAAATTAAATTGTTAAAATCAAAATAAGAAGTACTTATTTAAGTACTCCTGTGTATTTTTGTAAGATGGAAACAGTAAACTATAGTAATTTCCGTTCAAACCTTAAGTATTGGTTTGATAAGGTTATTAATGATGTAAGCGATGTTATTATTAAGCGAAAGAACGGAAAGGATCTTGTTTTAATTTCGCTAGATGAATACAATTCACTTAAGGAGACTACTTATTTGCTAAGTGGTAATAACAGGGATATCTTATTAAAATCTATCAAGGAATTGGAATCAGGCTCAGTTATTCAAAAAGATATAATAGAATAATGAGACTGGTTTGGTCTTTAACTGCCTGGGATGACTATTTATATTGGCAGAACGTAGATAAGAAAGTTCTTAAACGAATTAATACATTAATAAAAAATTGTCTTCGTACTCCGCAGGAAGGAATTGGTAAACCTGAAGCATTAAAAGGAGATTTACAAGGTTATTGGTCCAGGCGCATTACTTCTGAACATCGGCTGGTTTATAAATTTGAAAAAGACCAGCTAATGATAGCTGCCTGCCGCTACCATTATAAAAAATAAACTTTTTTCAATTATTTAATTTCTTTAAAACCGTCTTCTCACCATCAAAAACCGCATAGGTGTAAAAATCAATCCAGTCGCCGGTGTTGATATAGGTAGATTTTCCGTTTAGGTCTATTTCCAGGGGTAAATACCGGTGGCCAAAAAGAAAATAATCGTAATGCTTTTCTTCTAATTTTCGTCTACAATACTGAATAAGCCATTCCTTTTCCTCCCCTAAAAATTTTTGCTCCTGATCTCCCGAGATCGCTTTATTTTTTACCGAAAAATACTGCGCTAACGGAATGCCTAAATCTGGATGCAACCAGCGATAAAGCCATTTTGAAAACGGATTGGTAAAAACCTTTTTCATTCGTTTATAACCGTGGTCTCCAGGTCCCAGTCCGTCCCCATGGGCAATAAGGAAGGTTTTATTATTGAATTCAAATTCTTTAGGCTTACGAAATACCGGGATATTAAGTTCGTCTTCAAAATAACTTTCCATCCACAAATCGTGATTCCCTACAAAAAAATAAACAGGGATTCCGCTATCTTTAATTTCTGCCAGCTTCCCTAAAACCCTTACAAAACCTTTAGGCACTGCGTGTTTATACTCAAACCAGAAGTCAAAAAGATCACCGAGGAGAAAAATAGCAGCGGCGTCTTCTTTAATTTCCTCCAGCCATTTTACAAACCTAATTTCCCTTGGCCTGCTTTCTTCTTGAGTAGGTGCACCAAGGTGATTATCGCTGGAGAAATAAACTTTTTTGCCTTCGGGAATAGTCATTTATGATAATTCTAAGCTGTAAATATAAATATTTTAAAAAACCTCACAGGTTTTGAAAACCTTTGAGGTTTAAGTATTTTACCCTTCCGTCTTAATCTTCTCTCGAAGATTAATCCACCTTCCCTCAAAAGGGAAGGAGTTTCTTTGGTTACTCCCCCTTTGGGGGCTGGGGGGCTTGATCGCTTGCAAACCATTCAGCAAAACTGGATTCGGTTTCCTGGAGTTTTAGTGAGTGAAGTTTTATATGTTCCGGTAAATATTTCTGGATCTTTTCAGCAAAATCTACTACCATATTTTCGCTCGTGGGTTGATATTCAACAAGAATAACATGGTGCCCTCGGTTCTTTAATTCTTCGGCAAGCTCTACGTGAGGCGTGTTTTTATTGAAGACGGTAGCATGATCAAATTGATCTACGATTTCAGATTTTACGATCTTCTTCAGGTCTCCAAAATCTATTACCATTCCAAACTTCACATTATCTTTATCGGTAATAGGTTCCCCAATTACACAAACACTAAGCTTATAGCTGTGGCCGTGTACATTTCGGCATTTGCCGTCGTAGCCATAGAGGGCGTGGCCGGTTTCAAAAGAGAACTGTTTGGTAATTCTAATCTTGCTCATCTCGCGTTATTTTTGGCAAAGTTAAGGGTTTTTTAGCGTTATATTTTTTTGCTCCGGCAATTATGTTTCTGTTGTATATTTGCTCGCTTTTTTAATGAAAAATGATAAAAGAGACTGCTCCCGAACTTTTTGAACAACTGGATTTTAAAGAAAATCCTTTCTACGAAAATATTATTGCCGATTTAGTTGAAAATCAATACTGTATTATAGACGATTTTTTTAATGCCGAAGAAGTTGCAATGCTTCGAAATTCTTTAAAATCGAAATTTGAAGAAGCACAGTTCAAAAAAGCGGCGATTGGCAATAGAACCAATGAAATTGTTGCGAAATCTATTCGAGGAGACTTTATTTTATGGCTAAACGAAGCTGAAGCAGGGAAGGCTGAAAACCTGTTTTTCGATAAAATCAATTCGTTAGTAGCGTATTTAAATAAAACCTGTTTCCTTGGGATTTTAACTAAAGAATTCCACTATGCCCTTTATCCTGAAGGAACTTTTTATCAGCGACACCTGGATACTTTTCAGAATGACGGGAGAAGAAAACTTTCTATGGTTTGTTATTTAAATGAAGAAGACTGGAAGCCGGAAAACGGAGGGGAATTGGTTATTTATTCCGAAGAAAATGGGGTTGAAGTTTCAAAAGCTATTTATCCAATGCCAGGTCGCGTAGTGATTTTTGAAAGTCAGGTGCTGGAGCATGAAGTAAAACCGGTAAAAACTGCAAGGTTAAGTATAACGGGTTGGTTAAAAACAAGGTAATTACTGGAGAATCGAGATTTAATGTCTCGAAATCAAGAATTGCTTTCTATATATCATGGATTTATCCCGAGGTAATTATTTTTTGAACTTTTTATAAAGTACCACGACAATTAAAACGAGCGCTAAGATTAGCCACAACCCCATTCCGCTTAAAAAACTCAGGAATTCCCAGGTATCTTCTTCCATTAGTTCATGCGGCTTTTTTGTTGCCTTCTTCTCCAATTATAGCGAGCATAGAGAAAAATGGCAAGAATGAGTAAAAT
>DATFJA010000347.1:0-5228 GCA_035269545.1 Salegentibacter sp. | reverse complement strand
CATCTTCAGTGCCGAGGGAAAAAATATTCCATGCACTGTTATTGAGGCCGGGCCATGTGTGGTAACACAGGTGAAAACCGTTGAAAATGACGGATATCATGCTTACCAACTGGCTTATGACGAAAAAAAGGAGAAAAACACGCCCAAGCCGATGATTGGTCACTTTAAAAAAGCAAAACAAACTCCTAAGAGAGTCTTGCATGAGTTTGTAAATTTTGCTAAGGACTATAAAGTAGGCGAAAATGTTACCCTCGACATATTTAATGAAGATATGTGGGTTGACGTAACAGGATTTTCTAAAGGAAAAGGTTTCCAGGGGGTTGTTAAACGATACGGATTCCACGGTGTTGGAGGACAAACACACGGTCAGCACAATAGACTACGGGCTCCCGGATCTTTAGGTGCTTCATCCTATCCTTCTAGAGTGTTTAAAGGAATGAGAATGGCCGGACAAACAGGTAATAAAAAAGTAAAATTAATTAACCTTAAAGTTGTTAAGGTAATTAAAGAGAATAATTTATTAGTTGTTAAAGGATCAGTTCCTGGTGCAAATGGATCATATTTAATTATTCAAAAGTAATGGAATTATCTATAGTTAACATAACAGGCGAAGATACCGGTAAGAAAGTTACCCTTAATGATTCGATTTTTAAAATCGATCCTAATGACCATGCTATTTATTTAGATGTAAAACAATATTTAGCTAATAAGCGTCAGGGGACTCATAAATCAAAAGAAAGAAATGAGATCGCCGGTAGTACAAAAAAGATTAAACGACAAAAAGGTACTGGAACTGCACGAGCAGGGAGTATTAAATCTCCTATCTTTAGAGGCGGAGGAAGAGTTTTTGGCCCCAAACCCAGAAATTACTCATTTAAGCTGAATAAAAAAGTAAAACAGTTAGCTCGAAAATCAGCATTAGCTTACAAAGCAAATGATAATAATATTAAAGTATTAGAAGACTTTAATTTTGAAGTTCCTAAAACCAAAGAATTTGTCAATCTACGAAATAATTTAGGAGTAGCTGATAAAAAAGTGCTTTTAGTTTTATCTGAACAAAATAAAAATATATATTTGTCATCCAGAAATTTACAGGATGTTAAAGTTGTAAACGTTTCAGATATAAATACTTACGATATAGTAAATGCATCAGTTGTACTCTTTGTGGAGAACTCAATTGAGCCATTGCATAAAATGTTTAGAATTTAGAAAAAATTATAACAATGGATATTTTGTTAAAACCAATAGTAACCGAAAAAATGACTGAACAGGGCGAAACCCTGAACAGATACGGTTTTATTGTGGATAAAAGAGCAAATAAAGTACAGATTAAAAATGCTGTAGAGGAAATGTATAGTGTTTCAGTTGAGGCTGTAAATACTATGCGTTATCTGGGAAAAGAAAAATCCCGATATACCAAGTCCGGGATTATTCAAGGACGTGCAAATTCTTTTAAGAAAGCGATTGTAACTTTAGTTGAGGGAGAAAAAATAGATTTTTATAGCAATATTTAATTAATATGGCAGTAAGAAAATTAAAACCTGTAACACCAGGACAAAGACATAAAATTATCGGTGCTTTTGATGTAGTAACCAAAAGAACACCGGAAAAATCTTTGTTAGCACCACTTAAAAAGTCAGGTGGACGAAATAAGGATGGAAAAATGACTATGAGATATCTTGGCGGAGGCCATAAACAAAGATATCGTATCATTGATTTCTTGCGTAACAAAGATGGAATGGAAGCTACGGTAAAAAGTATTGAATACGATCCAAATAGAACCGCAAGAATTGCATTAGTAGCATATGAAGATGGTGACAAAAAATACATCATCGCTCCTAATGGATTAAAGGTAGGACAAAAAATAAAATCTGGTGAAGGAGTTGCCCCAGAAGTTGGAAATACATTGTTTTTATCTGAAATCCCATTAGGTACAATCATTCATAATATTGAATTACATCCAGGTAAAGGAGGTGCTTTATCACGAAGTGCTGGTTCATATGCACAATTAACATCGCGTGATGGGAAATATGCAATTGTTAAGTTACCTTCTGGAGAATCAAGGATGATTTTAACTACTTGTCGTGCAACAATTGGAACCGTTTCAAATGCTGACCATAGCCTTGAAATATCAGGAAAAGCCGGACGTAAAAGATGGTTAGGCAGAAGACCAAGAGTACGAGGAGTAGTAATGAACCCGGTTGATCACCCAATGGGTGGTGGCGAAGGAAGAGCTTCCGGAGGTCACCCAAGATCCAGAAATGGTGTACCAGCCAAAGGTTATAAGACAAGAGCCCCTAAAAAGGCTTCGAATAAGTATATTGTTGAAAAACGTAAGAAATAAAATAGATTGCTATGAGTCGATCATTGAAAAAAGGCCCATTTATTGATTATAAACTTGAGAAAAGAGTTCTCGGATTAAACGAATCAGGGAAAAAATCTGTAGTGAAAACCTGGTCACGCAGGTCAATGATATCGCCAGATTTTGTTGGGCATACTATTGCAGTTCACAATGGGAATAAATTTATACCGGTATATATTACTGAAAATATGGTAGGACACAAATTAGGAGAATTTGCTCCAACCAGAATTTTCAGAGGACATGCCGGAAATAAAAAATAACCTACGATAGTATTATTTTAAAATATTAGATAATAATGGGTGCAAGAAAAAGAATAAGAGCAAATAAAATAAAAGAAAGCAAAAAGAATCAATATTTTGCTAAACTTAGAAATTGTCCTACATCGCCACGTAAAATGCGATTAGTAGCCGATATGGTTAGAGGGATGGAAGTAAATAAAGCTCTTGACGTATTAAAATATAGTTCGAAAGAAGCATCAAATCGTGTAGAAAAATTACTTTTGTCAGCTATTGCTAACTGGCAGGAGAAAAACGAAGGTGTTCGAATAGAAGATAGCAAATTAGTTGTGAAAGAGATCTTTGTAGATGGTGGTAGAACACTGAAAAGAATTCAACCTGCTCCACAAGGAAGAGCTCATAGAATTAGAAAAAGATCTAATCACGTTACTTTAGTGCTAGATAATTTAAATAACAACGATACTCAAATAGAACAATAGATGGGACAAAAAGTTAATCCGATAGGAAATCGATTGGGAATCATTAAAGGATGGGATTCTAATTGGTACGGTGGAAAAAACTATGCTGATAAGTTGGTTGAGGATAATAAGATTAGAAAATATCTTGATGCTCGATTAGCTAAAGCAAGTATATCTAAGATTGTTATTGAAAGAACTTTAAAATTAATAACCGTAACGGTAAATACCGCACGCCCGGGTATCATTATTGGTAAAGGCGGCCAGGAAGTAGATAAACTAAAAGAAGAGTTAAAAAAGATCACTCGTAAAGAGGTTCAAATTAACATCTTTGAAGTAAAAAGACCGGAACTTGATGCTACTATCGTTGGCAACGCCATTGCAAGACAAATCGAAGGAAAGGTTTCATACCGTAGAGCGATAAAAATGGCAATTGCTTCTACCATGAGAATGGGTGCTGAGGGTATTAAAGTTCAGATATCAGGACGTTTGGGTGGTGCAGAAATGGCACGAACCGAAGTTTATAAAGAGGGTCGTACTCCATTGCATACATTCCGTGCCGATATCGATTACACGTTAAGTGAAGCCCTAACCAAAGTTGGTTTAATTGGAATTAAAGTTTGGATTTGCCGAGGTGAAATTTATGGGAAAAGAGATCTTTCTCCAAATATTGGAGCCTCAAAAAATCAAAAACCATCAAAAGGTGGCTTCAAGAAAAAAAGAAAATAAGCAATAATTTAAATTTATTATTGGAATGTTACAGCCAAAGAAAACGAAATACAGAAGAGTCCAAAAGGGCAAGATGAAAGGAAATGCCCAGCGGGGAAATCAATTGGCTTTTGGTTCTTTTGGAATCAAAGCATTAGAAGAGTGCTGGATTACAGGACGACAAATTGAGGCCGCTCGACAAGCCGTGACTCGTTATATGAAGCGTGAAGGACAAATCTGGATACGAATTTTTCCGGATAAACCCATCACCAAAAAACCAGCCGAAGTACGAATGGGTAAAGGGCGTGGAGCACCAGAAGGTTTTGTAGCACCAGTAAAACCCGGTAGAATGTTAATCGAAGCCGAAGGTGTATCATTAAAAGTAGCTCAGGAGGCATTACGTCTTGCGGCTCAAAAATTACCAATCCCAACGAAATTCGTTGTTAGACGTGATTATGTTGAAAACATAAATTAGTGAGAAATGAAGAATTCTGAAATTAGAGAATTAACAACAAAGGAGATTGAGGAAAGAATCGATACAGAAAAAACGATGCTTACTCGTCTAAAGCTTAATCATGCCGTGTCTCCTTTAGACAATCCTTTGAAGATAAATCAAACACGCAAGAATATTGCAAGATTAAAGACTGAGTTGCGTAAAAGAGAAATCAATGAAAGTTCGAATAGTTAATTTGTAACAATGGAAACAACAAGAAGATTAAGAAAAGAGCGTATAGGTGTTGTTGTTAGCAATAAAATGGACAAAACCATTGTCATTGCTGTAGAACGAAAAGTAAAACATCAAAAGTACGGCAAATTTATCAAACGCAGAAATAAGTTTACTGCACATGATGAAGAAAATACTTGCAATATAGGCGATACTGTTAGGATAATGGAAACAAGGCCTTTAAGCAAAAGTAAATGTTGGAGATTAGTAGAAATTATTGAAAGAGTAAAATAGTCATGATACAACAAGAAAGTAGACTATCAGTTGCTGACAACAGCGGAGCCAAAGAGGTTTTATGTGTACGCGTATTAGGCGGAACACGTAAAAGATATGCCTCCATTGGCGATCAAATCGTAGTAACTGTTAAAAGTGCTTTACCATCAGGTGAAATAAAAAAAGGAACAGTATCTAAAGCTGTTGTTGTAAGAACGAGAAAAGAAGTTCGTAGACCCGATGGTTCTTATATTCGTTTTGATAACAATGCTGTTGTATTGTTAAATAATACAGGTGAAATTCGTGGAACACGTATTTTTGGTCCAATTCCAAGAGAATTACGTGATAATTACATGAAAATCATCTCGTTAGCTCCAGAAGTATTATAATTTAAAAAAAAATAGCTGCATGCGAAGGAAATTACACATAAAAAAAGGCGATACGGTTTACGTAAATCCAGGAGAATATAAAGGACAACAAGGCAAAGTACTTGAAGTAATCTACGACAAGGAAAAAGCAATTGTTGAAGG
>DATFJA010000346.1:0-5749 GCA_035269545.1 Salegentibacter sp. | reverse complement strand
ACTACCGTGGGTTTCGCTGAGTTCCATTGCATAGGCACCATTTATGGTGGCGGCATTTATGGCTTCTTCGGGAGTTATTTTCATTTTTATACAAGCCAGGGAAACTACCAGGTTCATATTTCCACTAGGTGTACTTCCCGGATTAAAATCTGTGGCTAAGGCCAATGGTAATCCGGCATCCAGTATTTCACGTGCGGGGGTATAAGGAATACTTAGAAACAGGGAGCAGGAGGGAAGCGCTACCGGCATCGTGGCTTTCCCTTTTAAACTTTCAATATCTTCCGGACGCATTACTTCCAGGTGGTCCACACTTAAAGCATCGTGTTCTATTCCTGCCTGGATACCGCCAATAGCATTGAATTGATTGACGTGTATTTTAGGTTTTAAACCGAATTTTTTCGCTGCGGAAAGCAATTTATGGGTGTCAGCCACGCTGAAATATCCTTTTTCACAAAAAATATCAATATATTCTGCCAGGTTTTCTTCAGCTACTTTCGGTAAGATTTTCTCAATTACCAAATCCATATAAGCATCCGGTTTTTCTTTATATTCTTTCGGGATAGCATGCGCACCCAAAAAGGTTGCCTTAATGGGAATATCATAATTTTGCTGAAGTTTCTTTATAACCCGCAGCATTTTTAACTCGCCTTCTTCGGTTAAACCGTAACCCGATTTGATTTCAACCGCACCGGTACCAAGCTTCATTACTTCTTCCAGCCTTTTAGCCGATTGTTGATAAACCTCTTCTTCCGGAGTTTCCTGTAAGGTTTTAGCCGAGTTCAAAATTCCACCACCGCGATTGGCTATTTCTTCATAAGAAAGTCCGTTAATACGGTCTGCAAATTCTAATTCCCTGTTCCCGGCATAAACAATATGCGTATGAGAATCGCACCAGCTGGGTAGGATTATTTTACCTTCAGCATCAATAATTTTATCGGCATTGATTTCAGGTAAAGAATTCATTTCGCCATAATCGGCAATCTTATCATCTTCAATAAGTAACCAGGCATTTTTAATAGTGGGTAACTCCTTCATCTCAGCTCCAGATAGTTTATCTACATTGTTTTCCCTTACCTGAAGAAGTTCTTTTATGTTGGTGAATAATCGTTTCATTTCGGTTAGTTTTTGGTATTTGTTTTCTGTTGAAAACTCCAGTTAAACAAATATAAAAACTAAGCAGTGAAAACCTGCTTTTTCAGTAAAAACAAAAAAGCTTGAGTTATAAGGAAATTATAAACGTCATTGCGAGCAGAGGACAACGAAGCGTGGCGATCTTTTGTGAGAATTATTTCTTAGTGAATGCTAACTACCTTAACCTTTAGTATGTGGCATCAAAAAAATCGTCAGCCTAAAATAAATTCAGGCTGACGATTTATAAAAATAATTTAATGTTTGATTCACAAGTCATCCTGTTCCGACGCTTCGGGATGTTTCATAGCCTGCCCCGATTTCTATCGGGGATCTAACTTAATTAGAATTGATATCATATTAGAAGCTGAAACCAGTTCAGCTTGACGATACCAAGCTCTTTAGTCAGTTTTTTATGAATTCTAACTTTTAAGCGATTTCATATCGATTACAAAACGATATTTTACATCAGATTTTACAACCCGCTCAAAAGCTTCGTTGATATTTTGCATATCGATCATTTCAATATCTGAAACAATATTATGTTCACCGCAAAAATCCAACATTTCCTGGGTTTCTTTAATTCCGCCAATCACCGAACCGGCAATGCGTTTACGGCCACCAATTAATCCGCCCCCGTGCACAGGATCAAGCGGTTCTATTGCTCCAACCAGGACCATAGTAGCATCTCTTTTAAGTAAAGCTATATAAGGATTCATATCGTGTCCCACAGGAATAGTATTCAAAAGAAAATCGAAAGAGCCGGCTTGTTTTTTCATGTCTTTTTCATTTTTTGAGATTAGCACTTCATCGGCCCCAAGTTTTTTCGCGTCTTCAGATTTTGAAGGAGACGTAGTGATCATTACCACGTGAGCTCCTAAAGCATGCGCAAATTTAACTCCCATATGGCCAAGTCCGCCAAGACCAATTACGCCAACTTTATCTCCTTTTTTTACATTCCAGTGGCGTAGTGGAGAGTAGGTAGTAATCCCGGCACAAAGCAATGGTGCAGCTGCTTTCGCGTCTATATTTCCCGGAATTTTTAGCACAAATTCTTTATCTACTACAATTTGTTCGGTATAACCTCCAAAAGTATGGCCGCCTAAATGCTCATCTTTACTGTTGTAAGTTAGCGTAGCTCCATTTTCGCAAAATTGCTCCAGGTCCTCTTTACAAGAATCACACTCCTGGCAGGAATCTACCATACAACCCACACCTACAAGATCACCTTCTTTAAAGTTGCTCACATTTTTCCCAACCTCGGTGACACGGCCTATAATTTCGTGGCCTGGTACCACCGGATATTTAGAATTTTTCCAGTCGTTTCTAACCTGGTGGATATCACTATGGCAAACACCGCAGTAGTCTATTTCAATCTTTACATCGTCTGCGGTAATATCCCGGCGTTCTATATTTAAGGCTTCTAATTTGGCGTCGCTGGATTGCGCGCCGTATGCTTTTACTTTACTCATATCAATTCGTTTTTCTGTAAGGTAAAGAATTGATAGCGCATTTTTTAAAGTTAATATTGCTTTAACTTTATTTAACTAAGTTTTTTCAATAAATAATTTCCGTATTACAGGAAACAGCCTGAATACGCAGGGCATTTAGAATATTTCTTTTTACATTAGGGCGAATTTTGAAAGCATCTGAAATGAAAAAAAAACATCCCGGAATAAATACTATTTGTACCCATAGCGGAGAATTGGAAGACAAACAATTTAAAGGCGCGGTTTCACCATTATACATGGCAACTTCCTACGCTTTTGAAGATGTAGAGGTAAAGCGTTATCCACGTTATTTCAACACTCCAAACCAGGTCGCTTTAGCGCAAAAAATGGCAGCCCTGGAACACGGAGAAGCTGCTTTGATCTTTGGAAGTGGAATGGCAGCGGTAAGCACTTCGCTTATGGCTTTTGCCCAAAAGGGAGACCACGTGGTTTTTCAAAATACCCTTTATGGTGGAACCAGTAATTTGATTACAGAGGAATTTGAGAAATTCGGACTGGAATATTCATTTACCAAAGATTCAAAACCTGAATCTTTTGAAGCTGAAATTAAAGAAAACACAAAGGTGATCTATATTGAAACACCTTCAAATCCACTGCTTACCGTAACCGATATAAAAGCAATTGCTGAAATTGCTAAAAAACATAACCTGGTAAGTATGATAGATAATACTTTTGCTTCCCCGGTAAACCAGAACCCTATAGATTTTGGAATTAATATTGTCTTGCATTCAGCAACAAAATATATGGGCGGGCATAGTGATATTCTTGCCGGAACCGCTATAGCTTCTGAAGAGCATATAGATAAGATCTTTCAGCTGGCTAAGAACTTTGGCGGCAACTTAAGCGATTTTACGGTTTGGATGCTGGAACGCAGCTTAAAAACCATGGGTTTACGGGTAAAAGCTCAGAATGAAAATGCATTGGAGTTAGCCCGTTTTCTGGAAAAGCATGAAGATATTTCGAGGGTTTTCTACCCGGGACTTGAATCTCACCCAGATCATGAACTGGCTAAATCTCAAATGAAAGGTTTTGGAGGCATGATGTCTTTTGAACTGCGTGAAGGACTTGATTTTGATCTTTTTCAGAAAAAATTAAAATTGATAAAATCTTCGATGAGCCTGGCAGGAGTAGAATCAACTATTCTTTCCCCCTCAAAAACCTCGCACGGGTTGCTTTCTCCTGAAGAACGGGAAGCCCAGGGAATCAAAGATGGTTTAATGCGATTTTCTGTAGGGATAGAGGAGAAAGAAGATTTAATGGAAGACCTGCAACAGGCCCTGAAAGAAATTAGAGGCTAGAAATACAAGGTGTGAAGTTTAAAGAACTAACTTAAAATTAGATTTCCGTCGCAGTTTATCCCGATTTTTTATCGGGACGGAAATGACAAAGTAAATATTATGAAACTAGATATATTAGCTATAGGTTCGCATCCCGATGATGTGGAATTAAGTTGCTCTGGCACTATAGCAAAAGAAGTAGACAGAGGCAAAAAAGTTGGGATTTTAGATCTTACCCGTGGCGAATTAGGAACCCGGGGCACCGCAGAGACCAGGGATGAAGAGGCGAAAAACGCTGCTGAAATTTTAGGAGTTTCTGTAAGGGAAAACCTGGAATTTAGCGATGCTTTTTTTGTGAATAACACCGCGCATCAGCTTGAAATTATAAAAATATTGCGGAAATATCGCCCGGAAATTGTGTTGTGCAACGCAGTAGACGATAGGCATATAGACCACGCAAAAGGAGCAAAACTTACAAGTGATGCTTGTTATTTAAGCGGACTGCGGAAAATTGAAACTATTTACAAAGGGGAAAGCCAGCAAGCCTGGCGTCCAAAGCACGTTTATCATTATATTCAGTGGAAAAATTTGAAACCCGATGTAGTGGTAGATATTTCGGGATATATCGATAAAAAAATGGAGTCGGTAAAAGCTTATAAAAGTCAGTTTTTTGATGAAAACAGTAAAGAGCCGCAAACCCCGATATCCAGCAGTAATTTTTTAGAAAGTATCACCTATAGATCACGAGACCTGGGGAGATTAATCAATACAGAACACGCTGAAGGCTATACGGTGGAGCGTTATCCTGCAGTAGATTCGATCTTTGATCTAATTTAGGTTGAAATTTAGCATTTGCTAATTATTTAATTTGAAGCTTTTTAGCTGCATAGACTTGAAATAGCGTTAAATTTCAATTTAATATTGAAATTTTTTCTTTGGGAAATTGCTAAAATAAACTACATTTGCAACCGCAATTAAAATGGTGGTTGTAGCTCAGCTGGTTAGAGCGCCGGATTGTGGTTCCGGAGGTCGCCGGTTCGAAACCGGTCTTCCACCCTTTATTCAGCCCTTCGGAAACGAGGGGCTTTTTTATTCCCTAAATTCAATGATATCTAATACGGTTGAGGAGACTGTCCCGATTGGAGTTTTACAGACGAAATATCGGGAAAACCGGTCTTCCACCCCTTTATTCCAGCCTTCAGTTTTCTGAAGGCTTTTTTTATGGGATAATTTTATTAGTTGGCTGCTCTGAAACAAAATCTTAGATTCTGGAATGAATTCAGAATGATGTTTCCTGATATTTATTTTACCGCCTAATTTTCTAAAATCCTAAACGCAATCCTTATTTTTACCCAAATAAAAAATTTCTACGAATGAACTCCAGAGAAGCACAGCTAAAAGCATTTGATCGTTTACTGACTATTATGGATGAGCTTAGAGAGCAATGTCCCTGGGATAGAAAGCAAACGATGGAATCGCTGCGACATCTTACCATTGAAGAAACTTACGAGCTTGGAGATGCGATTTTAGACAAGGATCTGGATGAAGTGAGAAAAGAGTTAGGAGACCTTTTACTTCACCTGGTTTTTTATGCTAAAATAGGTAGTGAAACCAATGATTTTGACATTGCTGATGTTGCCAATGGAATTTGCGATAAACTTATAGATCGCCACCCGCATATTTACGGAGATGTTGAGGTTGCAGATGAAGAAGAAGTCAAAAGAAATTGGGAAAACCTTAAATTAAAGGAAGGTAAGAAAAGCGTATTGGAAGGAGTGCCACGTTCCCTGCCGGCCGTTGTTAAGGCAAGTAGAATTCAGGAGAAAGTAGCCG
>DATFJA010000345.1:0-20482 GCA_035269545.1 Salegentibacter sp. | reverse complement strand
AACCAAATGATCTTTATTTTTCAGCTGAATTCGCTCTTTGGAAACTTTTGCTTTTTGATGCGGAATCACTTCGTTTTCCAATCCTTCTATCTTAAAAGGACTGTTATAACCGGTAGCTATTACTACAATTTCAGTTTCGTGGATATTTTTATTGGTAACTACCCTGAAACCTTCCTTTAACTGAATAATCTCCTTAACTTTTTCTCTGCTTATTTGCTCAACCTCGGGATATTGTTCTTCTAGATGTAAGACGCCTTCTTCTAAAATTTGCTTTCCCGAAGTACCCGGCACTACACCAAGGGCATTATTAAGAAGCGCCGAGTTTAAATGAGAGGCTTTTTGATGCGTAATTAGCCCCACTTTTTTATTCGGAATTAAATTCTTCTGAATGGCAGAACCCAGGATAAGAGCGCAAGACATTCCGGCAGCACCGCCACCTATAATTAGAACGTTAAATTTCATTTTTATGAATTATGCTTTTGCGCAATACTTCTTGAGGTTAATAAAATCCCCATTAATACAATAAGACAAAGACTCCCTACAATAACAAGAACAGCCGTACCGCTATCGCCTTTTAAAGGTTCATCGAAATTCAATACGCTTGTACTGTAGCCCATGATAACCAGGGCTAAAAAAATTACGGTATAAATAAATAACTTCATACAAATAAACTCTGAATATTAGTGGCAAATAATTTCACGGCAATAGCAAGTAAAATTACACCAAATACTTTCCTAATAACGCTAATGCCCTGGCTTCCTAAAACCCTCTCAATTTTAGTAGAAGATTTTAAAACCATATACACAAAGATAATATTGATTAGGATAGCTACAATGATATTTATCGCTTCATATTCTGCCTGTAGTGATACTAAAGTAGTAAGCGTACCTGCACCGGCAATTAAAGGGAACGCCAACGGCACGATAGAAGCAGTTTCAGGCTCATCGTCTTTATAAAGTGTAATCCCCAAAATCATCTCCAGGGCCAGGAAAAACAAGATAAAGGCACCGGCTACAGCGAACGAATTCACATCTATCCCAATAAGATTTAAGATCTCTTTTCCAACGAATAGAAAAACGATCATAATGATCCCGGCAACTACCGAAGCTTTTTCACTTTGAATATGTCCTACCTTTTTTCGCAGGTCTATAATAATTGGGATATTTCCAATAATATCTATCACCGCGAAAAGAATCATTCCGGCGGTAAAAATCTGTTTAGCGTTAAGTAATTCCCACATAACTCCCCTTTTTAAAAATTTTGCGCAAAAGTAATTTTTAAAAACAGAGTGTCAATGAATTAGCAAGTAAATTTTTTATTAAAATTGCGCCAATTTTTTTTCAATAAAAATGCTGATAAAACTATATTTGCCACATGTTTCAAATAGGAAAAACCATAGTTTCAGAAGAGATCTTAACCAAAGATTTTGTGTGTAACCTTTCAGCCTGTAAAGGCGCTTGCTGTGTAGATGGCGATGCCGGTGCCCCGGTAACGCCCGAAGAAAGACAAATTCTAGACGAAATCTATCCTATCGTAAAACCTTATTTACGCCAGGAAGGTATAGAGGCCATAGAGAAACAAGGTACCTATATCACCACCGATCTTGATGAAATTGAAACTCCATTAATTGATGGTGCAGATTGCGCCTACGTAACTTTTGATGAAAAAGGTATCGCTCTTTGCGCAATTGAAGAAGCTTATAACCAGGGAGAAATTGATTTTAAAAAGCCTATTTCCTGTCACTTATACCCGGTTCGTATCCAGGAATATTCAGAATTTTCTGCAGTAAATTACCACAAATGGCAAATTTGTGACGATGCCTGCAGCCTTGGAGCAGAACTTCAGGTGCCGGTTTACAAGTTCACCAAAGACGCGCTTATTAGAAAATTTGGAGAAGATTGGTATAACCAGTTAGAAGAAGCTGCGAAAGAGCTTTAAACCACTTAGAAACTTCTACTAAATTGATTTTCAGAATATTATTTTCAATATTCTGAATAATGTTGTATCTTAAAATTTCAAAATTCTGCCCTGAATAACCGGCGAATTCCCTAGTCCGGTAATCCATATGCCTCCCTACTTTTTTTAATGAATTCTGCCCCAGCCTGTAATCCTAAGGTTTACAGTTTATATATAAACTAAAAATCGAAATTATGAAAAAGCTAATCTTATTAGGGCTTTCACTTCTATTTTGTATTTCTACAACGGAGGCCCAATTTCTCAAAAAATTGAAAGAAAAAGTAGAAAAAAAAGTTGAACACGCTGTCACCGAGAACATATCAAACAAGGCTGCGCGAGAAGCTAATAAGTCTCTTAATAAAATGTGGGATACCAAGCTCAAAAACAGCCCTATTCCTATGGGTGCTAACAGAGTAGATATTAGCGAAGTACCTCAATCTTACGATTTCAACTGGGAATACCAATTAAATATGGAAACCAAAGACGGGGATATAGACATGACGTACTTACTAAAAGAGGATGCCCCATACTTCGGAATGCGAATGCCGCAAGCCGAAGGTATGTTTATGATTCTGGACATGAATAATAAGCTTAGTATAATGTATTTCTCTTCCGGTGAAAACAATTTTATAACTGCCAGCAAAATTGATGATCTCTCCAATACCGAAGAAGATTCCAATCCTTATCAGGATGCAGAATTGAAGAAAATTGGTACAAAAGATATTCTGGGCTACGAGTGCCAGGGTTATGAAGCCGAAACCGAAGAGTATATTATCACCTTTTACGTCACCCAGGAAGCCCCCATTAGTTTCGCGAATATGTATAGTGACGAAAAAAGTAATATCCCAAAAGGCTGGAATGCCGACTGGCTGGAAGATGAAGATGCCCTAATGATGGAAATGCAAATGGTAGATAAAAAGAATGAGGATCGTAACGCAAATATGCGCTGTACCGGTTTGGAGAAAAAATCCTTTTCTATTAATAAGGAGGACTATGCTTCTTTGGGCGCACCTAAGAAATAAATGAAGATCATGGAAGGTTCAAACACACAAATAAACGACGATAAAAGCACATTCGATCCTAAAACAATAGCCATAATTGCTTACTTAACCGTGATTGGTCTGGTAGTGGCTTTCGTTTTAAATAACGATAAAAAAGATGACTTTGCTGCTTTTCACATTAAGCAATCTCTGGGATTGGTAATTATTAGTTTGGGATTATTCATTATAGGAATGATACCAATTTTAGGCTGGATTCTAAGCTTCCTGGGGTCAATTTTCCTACTGTATTTATGGATTATGGGCCTAATTAATGCAATTAATCATAAAACTAAACCTGTTCCAATCCTTGGGCATCAGTTTGAGAAATGGTTCGCAAATATTTAAAAGGATGAAAACAATAAACTTAATTTTAATCGCTTGTTTTCTTTTCGGGCTCAATGTTCAATCTCAAGAAGTGATCGAAGCCCGTTTAGAAAATTGGGAATATGGGGAAGCAGACCTGGGAGTAATCGATTTTATTACAGGGGAAGCCCAAAAATTTGGAAGTATTGATGAAGATGGGAACATACAAATTAAACTTGAATCTAATTTTCTTCAAAAAATGAAAGAACAAATGGAGAAAGAACAGGAAAAAGCACCAAAAGGCTGGAAAGCTGCTCTTAAAAATGTATCCGGGACCTTCGACTGTTTTTTAGATGATCTAACTTACACGAATGGGGAAGCCAATTTGAGCAGTCTTCCAAAACACCTTGTGGTGTACAGGGATAAAGAAGAAATTCTTGGAGGACTCATGGCGGCTTCCAACAAACCTATCGCAAATTATTATTACTCTGCCGGAGAGCTCAATTGTAAAACCGGGAAATATTTAGAGTGGACTTATTTAGAAAAGCCCGCTATGGTAAAAGGAACTTGCACCACTAAAAATTTCACCAGAATCGAGGGTGAAAGTTTTGAAGCCAAAAGGGATTATTCTTTAGATTTAAAAGAAGGTTGGAATCTTATAGAATATAATATTACAGAGGTTTTTGAAGGAGCTACAGGAAAGGTGCAACCAAAAACAACAAAAATTCAACGTATAGAAAATATTCCATCAAATGTAAATTGGTATTTCGTACAGGGGCAATAAATTTTATTAAGGCTATGTCAAAAGGCATTCCACCACTCAATTTTAAGCTTTCAACATTCACAATTCAATAATATCGACAAAAAGTAAAAAAATACGTTCAATGCGCTAATTATTAACTTTTTATGTTGAAAACTTTGTGGAAATCTCAAACGTCCATTGTTAAAGAAATCAGAATTTTTTTTGATATTTGTTACTGTATTTTTATTTAAATATCAATAATATCGTTTTTTATGAATAGACAGGAACCCAGGCTTAGGGACAACAAGGACAGATTTGTAATATTTCCTGTAAAACACAACGATATTTGGGACGCTTACAAAGCAATTGAGGCTAATTTTTGGACTTCAGGTGAAATTGACATTTCTAAAGATTTAGAGGATTGGAATCAGTTGAGTGAGGAAAAACGCTTATTTCTCAATAAGGTAATTGGGCTAATTCTTCATTCAGAACATAATTTGAATGGAATCACCGATAAACTTAACAAAAACATCAAGCTTCCGGAAGCAAAATCTTTTTTTGATTTGCAAGCAGTAATGGAAAACACCCATGCCGAAGCTTACGCCCTTTGTTTTAATTCATTTTTAAATTCAATAGAACGAGAACAAATCTTTAAAGAAATCGAGGCGCTAACTGCAACTAAGGCCAGAGAAGAATGGATTCAAAAATGGACAAATAGCCAATCTTTCGCCGAAAAATTAGTTGCGCTTGCTACAGCTAAAAGTATTTTCTCATATAGTAGCTTTGCCGCTATCTTCTGGATTAAAAATTATGGCCAAATTCCGGGCTTAAGTTATACCTACGAAATGATTTACCGCGATAAAGCGCTACATCGCGATTTCGCTACCCAATTATTTAGAGATCATCTTTCGGAAGATATTTCAGATAAGAAAGTTCAACAAATTATTGATGAAGCCCTGGCTATAGAAAAAGAAGTGATTTTTAGTTTTCTTCCTTTAGATTTAATTGGTATAACAGAAAAAGCTTTAAACGAATACCTTGATTACGAAAGCAACAGGCTTTTTACAGATTTAATGATTAACCGAAGCTTAAAAGAAGAAGGATTAAATAAAGAGAACCTGCTGGAGCAAAGAGCACAAAAGCTATCGAAAAAAACAAATACAGATAAAGATCTTAATAAAATCAGTAAAAATACTGATTTGTAAAACTGAAACGAGCGCTATATTCCCCAATGTAGCGCAGTTTCAGTTTTTTATTTGCAATTCTAGTCAAACTCCTACAATCTTTTCCTATTAAGTCCTCATTTAGAAATTTTGCTTGTCGCAAATAATTATCGCCTAGCCTATATTCTCAAGGCTTTTTCTATTTTTGGACAGAATTTTAAAATTCGGCACTAAATAGAAAAATTATGATGAACTGGGAGCAACTCCTTTCTTTAAAACGTTTTGGAGACACAAATAAAAGACTGAGAAAAGAGCAAAACGAAACCCGTTTGGGGTTTGAAGTAGATTACGATCGTATTATTTTCTCTTCAGCTTTTAGAAGTTTACAGGACAAAACCCAGGTGATCCCACTTTCTAAAACCGATTTTGTGCATACCCGGCTAACACATAGTTTGGAAGTTTCGGTAGTGGGGAGATCTTTAGGTAGGCTCGCCGGACAAAAGATCCTGGAAAAACATCCACAGTTAGAAAAAACACACGCTTATAGAATGAATGATTTTGGTGCTATTGTAGCTGCTGCTGCTCTTGCACACGATATTGGGAATCCGCCTTTTGGGCATTCGGGAGAAAAGGCTATTGGAGAATATTTTAGCCATGGAAATGGAAAACGTTTCAAAAAGGCACTTACTCCCAGGGAATACCAGGATCTTGTAAAATTTGAAGGGAACGCGAATGGTTTTAAAATCCTAACGCAAAACAAACCAGGCATCTCTGGTGGGCTTCGACTTTCTTACGCTACTTTAGGAGCTTTTATTAAGTATCCCAAAGAATCGCTGCCTCATAAACCTACAACCAATATTGCCGATAAAAAATTCGGTTTTTTTCAAACTGAAAATGAGATTTTTGAAGATGTAGCTTTAGAGCTAGGCCTCCTAAAAACCGGAAAAGATGGAGACATAAGTTATTCCAGGCATCCACTGGCGTTTTTGGTAGAAGCAGCTGATGATATTTGTTATACCATAATCGATTTTGAAGACGGTATAAACCTGGGACTTATCGATGAAGATTATGCGTTAGAATACTTAATAAAACTCGTCAAAGACAATATTAACACCAATAAATATAATAGCCTTACCAACACGGCTGATAGATTGAGCTACCTAAGGGCTTTAGCTATAAATACCTTAATAACCGAGGCGGTAGAGACTTTTCTTGAAAATGAAGACGCAATTCTTGCAGGTAATTTTCACCAGGGCTTATTAGACAAAAGCAAATATGAAGCGCAAATAGACGACATTATTAAAATAAGTATCGAAAAAATATACCAAAGCGAAGAAGTAATTAGCAAAGAAATTGCAGGTTACAAAATGCTTTCGCATCTTTTAGATACCTATACTGAAGCATTACTACCGGAAAAAGATCAGGAAGATTCAAATTTTAATCAACTGGTATTGAAATCGGTTCCTAATTTGGCTAAGCTTCAAGAGGAGACTTCTGTGTATAAACGCCTATTGGAAATATGTTCTCATACTGCTTCATTAACCGATGGGTTTACCGTAGCTTCTTTTGAAAAATATAAAGGAATTAAATTATAGTCAATTTCCATGAGACAAAACACCAGGGCAACCTATATTCTTTAGTGAAAATGCCGGCTTAGACAGCCGGCATCCTTAAAATTCATAGACCAGGCCAACGCCTAACATTTGTTTAAACTGAACCCTGGGACCGGTTGCTTCCAGCTCCCCGTCCCCGTTGGTGTCTTCTTTAAATTTCACATCGTCATCATAACGTAAATGAGAACCTACATTGGCCTTTATAAAATCGTTCACTTTTAAGTTTACATTCAATTGCCATTCTACATCAATATTTCCAAACTTGTTCAGATAGTCTGAATACAAACTCAATTGATTATCCAGTTTTACGTTTTCAAACACCTCCTTTGAAAAATCGCTGGTTACCAGGAAACCAAATTCTGTCCTCACATTATCTCCCTTTTCCACAATATTACCTAGTGTATCCCGAACCGCTGGGGTAACACCAAACATCCCTTCGTTTGCAAGCCTTTGGTCCAGCACAAAAGTGGACTTTTGAGTGACGGGAGAAATATACACTTTTAGATCTTCTACAGGGTCTGAATATTCACTACCAATACCTAGAAATAAGTATCCCGGCGCCATAAATTTAGAGATGGGACTCCCTGTATCCGGATATTTATAACCGTTTGTAAATTGAGTATTGAAGTTGAATCTTGCAGAGTAAAACCAATTAGAAATCGAATCCTGTCTATAACCAAAAGAAGAACTTAAACGCAATTCGTCTTCAGTTTTCCTAAGCTCTTGGCCTTCCTGGGAATTAATACCATAGCGTACTATGGCCTTGTTTCGCCAGTTAAGATCGTCCTTTTTAAAATTTCGCTCCAGATTACCGTAAACCAATGCCGAAATCGAATTATTCCCACCGGCATTCCAGTTAACAAAAGCAACTTCGCTCAAATTTACCCCAACTTCGTTTTTCTCTGTCCAAAAGGTCACAACTACCGAATCTACTTCAGTAGTATCTCTTATCACTTTAAGAGAATCTGATGGCCTTATGGTATCGGTGTAATAATCAGGATAATAATCTGGAATTAAATTTTTTGCAGTAGAGTTTAAGTGAATTAAGCATGCTAAGAGACATACGACTTTGATTTTCATTAGTGTATTTAGATTTTTCGGAATTGCAAAATTAAAGTTTTTGAAGAAGAGAGACTATTTCTTCCTCAATATATTCAACGCTAATTTTTGCGATTTCTTGTAACTCATCTATACTTCCTTGGTCGATGAATTCATCTGGCAAACCTAAATTTCTAATTTTCGCATCATAATTGTTTTTTGCGGCAAATTCTAGAATTGCAGTACCAAAACCTCCGGTCACGACACCATCTTCAATAGTGATAATCGCTTTATACTTTTCAAATATAGTATGCAAAGCCTCTTCATCTAAAGGCTTTACAAAACGCATATCGTAATGCCCTATTGCTTCGTTCTCGATATTTTCTATGGCTTTAGTTGCATTTTGTTCCATGTTACCAATACTTAAAACTGCAAGACTAGCTCCTTGTTGCAAGCACCTGGCCTTTCCGATCTCGACCTTTTCAAAAGGGGTTTCCCAGTTTTTTTGAACTCCTCTTCCCCTTGGATACCTTATGGCCATAGGAAGCCTTAAATCAAGCTGTGCAGTATAAAGCAAATTCCTAAGTTCGGTTTCATTACTGGGCGCCGCAATAATTATATTTGGAATACACCTTAAATAGGAAATGTCGAAAACACCATGGTGCGTAGCACCGTCTTCCCCAACCAATCCTGCCCTATCCAGGCAAAAAACAACGGGGAGTTTTTGCAACGCCACATCGTGGATCACCTGGTCGTAGGCGCGTTGCAAAAATGTAGAATAAATAGCACAAAAAACAATAAAACCCTGTGTAGCCATCCCTGCGGAAAGCGTAACCGCATGTTGTTCGGCTATGCCTACATCAAAAGCTCTTTCTGGAAATGCCTGCATCATAAACTTGAGGGAGCTTCCTGTTGGCATTGCTGGAGTAATTCCTATAATCTTTTCATTTCTCCTTGCTAATTCTACTAGAGTGAGACCAAATACATCCTGGTATTTTATAGGCAGTCCCGCGGTATCATAAGTTAAAAGCTCACCGGTTTCGGGTTTGAATTTCCCTGGTGCGTGATATTTTACCTGGTCTTCTTCCGCCTTTTTTAAGCCTTTGCCCTTAGTGGTAATTACATGAAGAAATTTAGGACCCTCAATTTGCTTCATTTGTTCAAAGACTTCCAGCAAACCGGCAATATCATGCCCATCTACCGGACCAAAATATTTAAAATTTAAAGCTTCAATAATATTGCTTTGCTTTGGCCTGTAACCTACCCGAGCTTTAGTAAGATATTGTTTTAAAGCCCCCACACTGGGATCTATCCCAATGGCATTATCGTTTAGAACAACTAATAAATTAGCATTGGTAACCCCGGCATGATTTAAGCCCTCAAAGGCCATCCCACTTGCAATAGAAGCATCTCCTACCACAGCGATATGATGTTTTCTAAATTCACCTTTTAGATTCGAAGCAATTGCCATTCCGAGCGCTGCTGAGATCGCAGTTGAAGAATGCCCAACCCCAAAAGTATCATATTCACTTTCTTCCCGATTTGGAAATCCGCTAATACCGTTAAGCTTTCTATTAGTATGAAAATTTTCCCGCCTACCCGTTAATATTTTGTGGCCATAGGCCTGGTGACCTACATCCCAAACCAGGAGATCTTCAGGTGTATTAAAAGCATAGTGTAAGGCTATAGTTAGTTCTACCACACCAAGGCTGGCACCAAGATGCCCTTCCTTGGTAGCCACAATATCGATAATAAATTTTCGTAGAGCTTTTGAAACTTCCTGCAGTCTTTCTTGTGGGAGTTTTCGCAAGTCTTCTGGCGAATGTATATCTTCTAAAATATTAAGATCCATAGTAGGCAAAGTTAAGCTTTGAAACGATATTTCTTACAAGGATTTCTTTAGAAGCTAATTTTATAATTTTTATCTTTCCACAGAAATAATAATCTAGAATGCTACAGCCTTACAACGACGAATATTTTATGCGAAAAGCCCTGGAAGAGGCCGAAAAAGCTTTTGAAAGAGGTGAAATACCTGTAGGCGTTGTGGTGGTGATCAATAATCAAATTATTGCGCGTGGCCATAATCTAACCGAAACTCTTAACGATGTTACAGCTCATGCCGAAATGCAGGCTATAACTGCTGCAGCCAGTTTTCTTGGTGGAAAATATCTAAAAAACTGCAGTATGTATGTTAGCCTGGAACCCTGCCAAATGTGCGCCGGAGCTTTATACTGGAGTCAGATCTCAAAGCTTATTTTTGCCGCGGAAGACCAGCAGCGAGGTTATCGCAAAAGTGGGGTAAAACTTCATCCTAAAACCGAAGTGATGTCTGGTATTCTAGCAGAAGAAGCTTCCACCCTACTAAAACGCTTCTTTATCGAAAGAAGAAATCTCAACTAAATCCAGGTTTATTAAAGTTAAAGACTTGCTAAAACCAACTGTTATAATGCGTTAAAAGCTATTGCTAAATGGCTTTTTTTTTGAAAAATTTGGCATTCTTGTAAAAATTAATTTTTCGTTTTACGCATATATGGCAAATATTTATACATTTTTCAGACTAATATTTCTTTTTTTATTTTCAGGTTTAATAGCCACTGCTCAGGTTACTCCCGGCGATGAGGAACCTAAAAGCCTTGAACATACTTTTTATGTTGCGGGTAATCTTGGAAACGATCTTACTGGAGAAGGCAGGAAAGTGCTAAAAGCTATAGTAGAAGCTTCTAAAAAAGATAGGGAAGCAACGCTTTTAGTTCCCGGGAATTTTCTTCCCGCCATGGGATTCCCTAAGAATGGCACCAAACGTGAAGTCCAAAAACAATTTCTAAAAAAGAACCTTTTAAATGCCGTAAAAGAATTTAACGGAACGGTTGTTTTCACTCCAGGCCAAAATGAATGGACAACCCAAGGGCAGGATGCAATAGACGATTTAGAATCTTTTCTTCAGGACAACCAATCTAATATAGAGGTATGGCCAGATGATGGCTGCCCTATAGAAAGCGAAGATATTTCCCCAGATGTGATTCTGGTAACGGTAGACACCCAATGGTATTTAGAAAACTGGGACAAACACCCAAATATGAATGCTAAATGTGATATAAAAACAAGGGAAAGATTTTTTGCTGAGTTTAAAGATGATATTAAGGATGCCCACGGAAAAACTATTTTAGTTTCTATGCAACACCCCGTGATGAGCAATTCTAAAAGATCTTTTGCGGAAAAGATTGGCGGTTTTTCTCCACAAGATTATCAACACGCAGAGCATAGGTACTTACGAAGCAGGTTAGAAACCCTGGCCAGCCAGTTTGACAATGTGATTTTTGTTTCTGGAAAAGATGAAAATCTTCAATATTTAGAAGACGATGGCATTCCGCAGATTATAAGTGGAAGCATCGGTAAGCCTAAAAAACTAAATATTAGAAAGAAAAATGAACACTTTGGAACTATTGAAAGTGGCTATGCCAAATTAAAGCTTTATAAAAACAATGAAACACTGGTTGAACTCTTCAAAGTAAGCGATATTGAAAATCCCATTTTCAGCAAAACAATTAAAAGCGACGAACCTAATTGGGATGAAATTGATTTTAAAACAAAAGAGGAAATTGGTGATACCATAAGTGCATCTATTTATACCAAAGAAGAAACCGATAAATCTGGCTTACACAAAACATTTTTTGGAGATTTCTATAGGGATGTCTATAGCACGAAGATAAAGGCGCCTGTTTTATTTCTCGATACATTAGACGGAAACTTAGAGCCTCTAAAAGAAGGTGGAGGGATGCAATCGCGTTCCTTACGTTTTATTGCCGACGATAAAAATGAATTCACCATACGCGCTCTTAAAAAAAGTGCTACCCGTTTTCTACAATCTGCTGTTGTGAAAAATCACTATATAAAAGATTATGTAGAAAATACCGTTGCACAACGCTACGCTCTGGATCTATTTACCACGGCGCATCCATATGCCCGCTACTCCTTAAAACATATTAATGACTTACTACAAATAAATGCTGGAAAACCTCAGATATTCTATATACCTAAGCAAAAAGCTCTCGGCCTGAATAATGATGAATACGGGGATGAACTTTATATGTTGGAGGCTCACGTAGGTGATGAAAACAAAGAATTCGAAAAATTTGGTTCTCCTGAAGATATTATCGGTACCCGGGATCTTTTGGAGGAATTGAAGGAATCTAAAAATATACAGGCAGATGAGAATGAGTTTATAAAAAACCGGTTGGTAGACATGCTAATTGGCGATTGGGACCGCCATTACGATCAATGGAGATGGGGGTTATACACTCAGGAAGATGGTACTAAACTTTACCAACCAATTCCCAGGGACCGGGATTTTTCTTTTCCTAATTACGATGGTTTTCTTCCTGATTTGGTGAAGTTGGGATTACCAATAGTGAGAAAAATGGAAACTTATGACGATAATGTAGATGATGTAAAATGGTTTAATCTCTCAGGATATCCTTTAGACCAGCGTTTGTTGAAAAATTCAGATTGGGAAGACTGGCAGGAACAGGTAAAATTTATTAAATCCAGGCTTACCGACGAAGAAATAGAAACTGCTTTTAAAGCATTACCTGAAGCAGCCAAGGATCAAACCATAGAAAATATTAAGGCACACCTAAAAGCCAGAAGGGATAATTTAGGTGATATTGCGGAGCGCTATTACAACTATCTTCAGGAGTTTCGGGTTATAACAGGGACAGAAGAAGACGATATTTTTAATATTACGAGAAAAGAAAACGGAACTACTGCAATAGAGATGATTAACGAAGACGGAAAAAAAGTTTTCAGTAATTCCTATAATTCTAAAGCAACCGATGAGATTTGGATCTACGGTCTTGATGGTGAGGACACCTTTAAGGTTACAGGTAAAGGAAGTAAACCAATCAGAATTTATGTTATTGGTGGGGAAGAAAATGACATCTACGATTTTGAAAATACTCAAAAAATCAAATTGTACGACCACAAAAGCAAAGAAAACACCATTATTAACTCACAATCAAAAAAATGGCTGGTAGACGATTACGAGATTAATACATACGACCCCGATAAGCGCAAACAAAGTGAGAATAAAATTATGCCTCAGGTAGATTATAATGGCGACGAAGGTCTTTCCCTGGGACTAAGAGATACTTATACCACTTATGGTCTTACCAACAACCCGTTTAACTCACAACATATTTTTGATGCTTCCTTTTATTTCGCTACAAATGGTTTTGAGGTAGGCTATCGAGGAGAATTTGCACATATTTTTTATAATTGGAATCTAGGAATAGAAGCTCGTTATACCAGTCCTAATTTTGCTTTGAATTACTTCGGTGAAGGCATAGAATCAGAAAATTTGCGAGACTCTTTCGGGCGTGATTATAATCGTGTAAGAATAGAACAATGGGAGTTTTCGCCATCACTTATCTGGCGAGGAAAATCAGGTGGAAACTTTTACTTAAAACCAACGATACAATCTAAGCAAGTATCTTATGATGAAGAACGTTTTATTGCCGATGCTTTTTCTGAGGAGAACGATCTTTTTGATAAGCAACTCTATGCCGGTGGTGAATTAAATTACAATTATGAAAACAGGGATAATAGCGCCTATCCAATGCGTGGCTTTGAAGTGAACCTTACCACGGGTTACAAAACTAATATCGATGAGCACAATAACGAATTTGCTTATATAAGCCCTTCCCTGGAAATAGATTATCCTTTGCACGAAAGCGGAGTTGCCGTATTGGCCACTAGAATTGGGGGTAAAGCTATTTTTGGTGACAATTATGAATATTACGATGCTGCCATACTAGGCGGGAATGAGAACCTGAGAGCATACCGTTGGGAACGATTCAACGGGAAACAGTCTTTTTATCATTCTACAGATCTTAGATTAGGTCTTAGCCGTTTCAAAACAAATTTCATCCCATTGGCAATTGGAATAAGCGCAGGTTTCGATTACGGTCGTGTTTGGGCAGAAGAATCGGATTCAGAGCAATGGAGAAATAACTACGGTGGATCGATATGGATAAACGGTTTTGGGGCTCTTACCGCCAATACGGGATACTATTATGGAAATGATGGTGGCAGACTTACCTTTAGCCTAGGTTTCAATTTTTAAAAGTAATCTTAGAAGCTAATTTTTGACTAAAAAGAAAAGGACAGGCCGGGTAAGACCTTCTCACCCTGCCTGCCCATCAATCAAACATCATGTTCTTTTAAACAAATAACATTTGTGTTCCATCCTGGTCGGCTCTATTATAAAAATCGCCAATGGTCAGGATTCCATCCATATCTTCAATAAGATCCTTTTCTTCAAGGTGGAACATATCTACCGCCAGTTTACAGCCCCATAATTTCACTCCTGAAGCTGAGAGAATTTCAAGAAATTCGTCTACCGGAGGCATATCAAGTTTTTCCATCTCCTTTTTCATCATTCTTGTAGCGATAGCTTCCATTCCTGGCAGGCCACCTACCATCGTAGGAATGTGCATAGCGGGATTACCTACGGTTGCGACATGAAGTTTATTCAACTTTTTCTTTTGAACTGCCTCCAGGCCGAAAAAAGTAAAGAATATTTCTGCTTCAATGCCTTCCATTCTTGCACCGTTTGCCATAATAAAAGCTGCATATACATTTTCTATGGTGGCCTTCGATAAAATGAAGAGCATTTTTTTGACTTTTGTAGTACTCATAGTGGTAATTTTAAAGGTTAGATACAGCTTTTAGGTTTAGGTATACCGGCAATCTTGGTAGAGATTTTTAAGGGTCCACCTGGGAAAAGTGCATAAAACTCTTTAATATCGAGCACCCCGCTTTTTTTAATACCTCTTACTGAGAGTGCCTTGTCTGCTTTATACTGTTCCTGAATCCAGGCGATAACTTCCCAATGACGCGGAGTCATTTCGATCCCCTCTTCTTTGGCAATTTCTTCTCCAACTTCCTTATTCCATTGTGAGAAATCGTTTAAATATCCTTCCTGATTTCTATCTACTTTTGATAAATTAACTTGAGTTTCCATGATATTAGATTTTAAATTATAATTATTAAAGTTTTTTTCCTTTTGTACTCATATTTCGGCCAACGAATGGAATTGGAATTCCTTTTAAAAGCATGTTCCAGTAAATCCATCGGAAAGCCAGTTTTCCCCAGTGATTAAAAACGCTTTCTTTTAGCAATTTTAAAGGCCCCAATCCCGGAAATGGAAAAGTACCTTCCACTGGCTGCTGTTTATAATTGAAGTCTATTAACAGCGCTTTGTTATCACCGGTTTCAATAAAACAGTTGGCATGGCCGTCAAACTCCTCTTTTAGAGGCTTCCCATCTATATAAAGTAAGATGTTATCTGTAAGGGTTTCAGATTGAAAGTGAGCTACTGAACCGGCCTTTGAGGCAGGGACGTCGGTAGCATCTCCAATTACAAATATATTTTCGTGATCCTTAGACTGAAGTGTATGATGATCTGTAGGCACAAAATTTAAGTCGTCCCCCATCCCAGAGCGTTCCAGCAACTCGTCGCCCATATTGGTTGGAATGGTTACCAGGAGATCGTACTCCACTTCTTTTCCACCATAATCAACAATTTTATTATTGTCGTTATCAACCTTTTCTATAGCAAAATCTATTTCCAGGTTTATATTCTTCTCTTCGAGCAGGTACCCCAGTGTTTCAGCACTTTTCTCTTTTGTAAATGCTCCCGAAAGTGGAGTTACGTAGGTTAGTTCAACCTTATCACGCATTCCTTTTTCCTTAAAATATGAATCTGCTAAAAATGCGAATTCCAGTGGAGCAACCGGGCATTTAATTGGCATCTCGGTGAGATGAACTACCATTTTACCTCCCTGCCAATCTCTAAGCTTATTTCGAAGCGCTAAGGATCCTTCGTAAGTATAGAAATCAAATACATTTTTATGCCAGTTTTTACCTTTCATGCCTTCCACTTCTTCTGGGGCAATTTTAGATCCCGTAGCAATTATGAGGATATCATAATTTATGGTTTCATCTTCCAGCTTTACTTTGTTTTCCTCAGGAAGAATCTTATCTATTTTCTTCTGAACATAATTTACTCCCTTAGGAATAAACTTTTTCCCAACTTTTTTCACCTGATCTTCGGTATAAATATCGAAGGGCAGAAATAAAAATCCAGGTTGATAGTAATGGGTTCTATATTGATCTACGATAGTAATTTGCCATTGGTCCTTTTTTAGCTTGGACCGAAGGTGATTCGCCATCATTGTTCCTGCTGTACCGGCTCCAAGTATGAGTAAATTTTTCATCTTTTGTAGATTTATTAACTTATATACAAAGATACCTTAGGGCCTGATTGTCAATTGCAACTATTGTTACACAAGCTTTTTTACATTTTTCTAACAAAAAGAGCCTTATTCCAAATTAAAATTAAATAATATTCATTTTTAAAGGATTATTATTATTTTTTTGTGAATAAAATATTATTTTTAATGGATATTTTGATGTTTTAATCTGTGAATTTACTATATGAGGAATATCAGTTTTACGTAAGTTTTTTAAACTTGAATTTAGATTTTATTATTTCATCTATAAAAAAACTTGTGATTGCAATATTTCTATTTTGTCATTATATGTCTCTTCCATAAAAGGTGTTTAATAATGAAGAAATTCCACAGTTTTGGGTATAAATTCCTGTTATGTTTCCTATTCTATTTAGATTTTTATAAATGACAATTCTAACAGATCCCCTGTCTATATAGGGATTTACAAAGAAAATATCCTCTGACTAATTGTTATTACATTTTAGGTAAGGATATTGGTTTTAAGGAGATAAATAGATATAAAAAATGTCTCCAGATATAAACCTAATTCATAACCTACTGCAAGCGATAATGTTTATTCCGTTTTTGCACATGGTAAATCAACATATTTTCAAGAAGCTCAGAGAAAAGCACGATTTCTTTTCGGCTGGCCTGATGAACAAATTGTTTTATTACCACCTGTTTTTTGCGGGGATCTATTACGCTTATGCTTTTTTTAATCCTTCAGATTCTAAAAGGTACTTTAGGGTTCCGGGTAAAGAAGGTAAAACCTGGAACGGATTTTTTGAAACCGGAACATCTTTTATAGATTTCATGTCCTATCCGTTTATAAATTTCTTCGGATTTAGCTATGAAATGATGATGCTACTGTTTAGCTGGATCGGCTTTCTTGGCTTCGTTTATGCCTATCTATTTTTTAAAGAAAATATCGCGTTGAATATTAAAGTGTTCAAGAAAGTAGATTTTTTGGTACTTATTCTGTTCTTACCCAATATGCACTTCTGGACGGCTTCTTTGGGAAAAGGAGCACCTATCTTCCTGGGATTAATGTTATTCGCTTACGCCCTTAGAAAGCCTAAAAACAGGATCTTTAGCTTAAGTTTGGGATCGCTCCTGGTTTTCGCCATTAGGCCACATATGTTCTTATTACTGACCGGAGCAGGTATGTTAAGTATTTTTATCAATAAAAACCAGATAAGCTTAAAACAGAAAGCCATTTTCGTGGGTGCTATAACCGGGGTCTTATTGCTTTTCCACAGGCAAATTCTTGAAGTAGTTAATCTCGGAAATTCGCAAAACCTAATTGCCGATTTTCTTTCTTTTACCGAAAACAGGGCGAAAGATTTAGATAATGCGACTTCAGGCGTACCAATGACCGACTACTCTATTATAGAGAAATTCTTTACATTCTGGTTTAGGCCCCTGTTTTTTGATGCACCGGGAATTCTTGGAGTAATCGTTTCCATAGAGAATTTCATCTATTTGCTGCTATTCGGAAAGCTATTTAAAAAGAGTTTCTTCGGATTTCTAAAAACTGCACCGGGACACGTAAAACTAAGCCTGATTTTGTTTTTTACCACCTCTTTCGCGATGACCTTTGTAATGTCTAATCTTGGAATTATTTTAAGACAGAAATCAATGATTATGTATTTCTTATTTTTTGTGATCTATTATTTTTTGGCTTACGAAAAAGACACTGTTTTCAAATTGAGACAGGAGATGACCGGAGGAAAGCCTTTAGCGAGGGCGGCCTAATTGCTACAGGCGTTTTTTGAAAGTTACAAGTTGAAAAATTATTTCCAAAACTCATCTTCCCACACTCCACAGGAAATTTCTTTCTCGTGGTGTTGCTGAATATGCTGAAGTTCTTCTGCAGAAGCTTCTTCCTGGATTTTATTAAAAAGCACCCTTTCTTCAAACCTGATATGGCCTTCTAAATCGTTCTGAATCATTTCCAATGCAAGCGATATTTCATTTTTCTGAAGAAATAATGAGGCAAGATGCTCATGCTCTTCCAAAGCTTGTTTTACCAAATCATTTTGAGCGCCCAAAACCGGAAAAACATATGTTTCTTCAATTTTAAAATGCTCTTTTAACTGACCCTCCCAAAACCAGTCGGTATATTTTTTAATGCGCTGCGGTGGTATTCCTTTTTCAAAACCTTTTTTAATTTTCCAGCAAAGCAAAAGTCCCTGGTGATGTTCCCGGCTTAAAGGCTGGATAGCTGTATGTCTTTTTATTGGTTTGTTCTTTGGTGGTACCATAGCTTTAAATATTGATTTCCATATAAAATAAGAAATCTAAAATTATTCTGATGATTATTTAAAAGTTATCCAATTTCAGAAAATATCTTTTGCTTTTAATAAATCTACACTAATAAGAGTCCTGCAACATACACAAGTGTTCCTACCAGCATCATCACCAGCGTATAGGGAAGGATTTCCCGGGCTTTTAATTTAGTAATGGCAAGTAATGGCAGCGCCCAGAAAGGTTGCAGCATATTGGTGATTTGATCGCCATAGGCTAGCGCCATTACAGCTTTATCAAGTGGCACCCCTAATTTTAAAGCACTTTCTAAAATTATTGGCCCCTGCACCGCCCATTGCCCACCGCCACTGGGTACAAAAATGTTCACTAAACCTGCGCTAAAGAAACTGTAAACAGGTAAACTTACATCTGTTGCGATGCTTACAAAAAAACCTGAAATATCGCTCACCAAGCCCGTTTCACGCATCACGCCCATAATTCCAAAATACAACGGAAACTGGATTAAAATTGCCGCCGCTCCCCCAATGGCTTCCTGCAAGGCATTCAAAAATGAAGCGAAAGACTCGTGCAACAAAATACACATACAAAGCATTAGAAAATTCAGCATATTAGGCGTAAGATTTCCTGCAGAAAGTTCTTCGGAATAACTTGCGAAAAAGGCTGTAAGTAGGAGTAGTCCAAAAATTATTCTCAGTGTTTTTGAATGATCTAGTTTTTCGGCACCTGTGATTTTTGCGATTTTCGGTTCTTTCTTTTCAGATTCAATTTTCATCACTTTGGTGCCGCCGGTCCTGGAGAGCAAATAGAGTGTAAGTGGAATTAACAGCAATAGAGTGCCGAAAATCAATAAATTCCAGGTAGAAAAAATTGTGCTTGCTGTGGGAAGACTCTCCGGTAATTGCGCAAGAAAAGTCGCATCGGCTCCAGGAAAAAGCTTTGCCAGGTGGCCATTTTCTGCGGCTTTTAATGGTGCACTGCCACTCATTCCACCGTGCCATACCATTAAACCTACATAACCGGCGGCACCAATTAAGGGATAATTAATTTTGAAACCCCGGCTGGAAGCGGCCTCTGCTACTTTCCTGGCCATTATCGCTCCAAAGATCAATCCCAGTCCCCAGTTAAAAAATGCGACTAACATGGTAGAGACCGATACGATAATTACTGCGCTCGAGTTACCTGTCACAACTTTGGTTAGTTGGTTTGTAAGCCAGGAAACAGGTTTGCTAAGTACTAAAATATGCCCTAGCACCAAAATGAGCATCATTTGCACCATAAAGACAATAAGAGCAGGCTCCCACATCCCGGTTTGCCAGAAATCAAGGATTTTAAAAGCCGAATCAGAGTTAGTTTCACCGGTAAAGAAGAACGCAACAAAGAGTATAAAAAGAGTAAGTAGAACCGCTAGAATAAAAGGGGCTGGAATAAATTTTTTAAAGCTGCTCTCTATAAGATTACTAAGGTTCAAATTATAATAGATTTTAGATGTGATGCTTTACCAAAATCAGACTGTATTATTCGATTTATTTGCAAAAAAAATCCCATTCCAAAGTAGGGTTTGGATGGGTATTATCTATTAACACAGTTTAAAACTATAAATTATTTATTAATTTCTTATGAAAATATGGTTTTTAATTGAAACACTTAAAAAGAAAACTACTTCGGAGCAAGCTTACGAAGCATTACGATTGCAAAATACATTTCGTTTCGTGGCATCCCAATTCGTCGGGACCGAGCAGTTACTCTTGATTATCGAGTGAAATACCATATAAGAAGAAACCCCCGCCGAATAGACGAGGGTTTTTGGACTGAAGTTTTAAAATCTTCAATTTACAAATTATAGTTTTTCAAGATCTTTTACTTCCTCTTTATCGGCTTCCATGATGCTTATCGCGTAACCACCACCAGCAGCAGATTTCTGAGAGAGTTCAGACTTACTGTTCACTCTATACTTCTTGATTTCGTATGCTTGTGGATTATCTTTATAATGCGCATCTTCTGCATCTGAATAAACTGTTGCCACATAAGTTTTTCCTTTTTCCAGAAAATCAAATTCAATTTCTGAAGT
>DATFJA010000344.1:0-4467 GCA_035269545.1 Salegentibacter sp. | reverse complement strand
TCCAGGTAAAAAGTTGCCTCACCCCAATTTATTACTGCTGTAGCGTGGGATATGGGCTGAATGTCTATAGAAGCAGTGTCAGCCGCTGTTTTGTTTTGTGCTATTTCGGAAGCATCTTCAGTCTTCACTTCTACGTTTTCGTCCTTTTTGCTCTCATTCTTACACCCGACAAACAGGATACCTGCTGCGAGGAAAGTCAATAAATATTTCATATTTTGGTCGTTTTGTATTAAAAATACGGAACCAAAAATTAACTAAGTCAGGATTTGTAAAATTTTAAGAAAGTTCCAGTTTCATTTTGATATCTCCTCTGGCATAGGGATTATTCTCCCCGATAGGAATCTCGCTAAATCCATATTTTTTATAGATATAGATCGCGTTTTCGAGCTTCCTGTTAGAAAAAATAATAAGACGATTCCAGCCTTGCTTCTTTGCGAAATCCAAGGTGTGTTCCATTAATTTCTGGCCCAATCTTCTTCCCTGGTATGCCGGACTAATCGCCATTTTAGTGAGTTCAAAAACACCTTCTTTCATTTTCATTAAGGCTACACATCCAATGATTTTTTCCCCATCTTTTACGAAAAAAATATTACCCCCGGTTTCAATAATGTATTTTTCAGGTTTGCCAAGGACTTCCTCATCGTGCGGTTCAATCCAGAAATATTTTTCTAACCAGGCCAGGTTAAGTTTTTTGAAATCTTCGGCGTATTGTGGTTGGTAAGAGATTATTTCCATTTTTCTAATGCTGAAATTTCGGACTAAAATAGTAAATAAAGCCGTTTCTTTAAATTGGGTTAAAGTAAACACTGAAGTACCGATTATTTTTTACTTTCACAGCTGCCTGACCAACCAAAAATTAAAATTTATGAAAAAGCTTTCAGTAAATTTTCTGTTTCTGTGTTCATTTTTAGTATTAAGTGCATGCTCCTCAGCAATAAGAACCGAAGAAAAATCGGTTAGTATTCTTCCTCCTGAAGAACTTTATGGTGACTTGTTTTATGAAGTGCAGGAGAATGAAAATTTATTTGTAGATAGTAAAACTTTTGTAGATGCGGTGCCTCGAACCGCTCCCAATAAGATAAGGGGAAAATATGCTTTAGAACAACCTGAAACGACTGCTGAATTAAAAGAATTTATAAAGGAGAATTTTAGAATTTCGGAAGCAGGCAGTACTTACATAACCGATTCTTCTTCGATTAACCTGCATATAAAAAAGTTATGGGAGGTGCTTAAACGGCCTGCCGATGAACAGGTTTCGGGAACCTTGATACCTTTGCCAAATCCATATATTGTTCCCGGCGGGAGGTTTCGTGAGATCTATTATTGGGATAGTTATTTTACGATGCTGGGGCTGCAGGAAGATGGGGAAATTGAAACCATTAGAAATATGGTAGATAATTTTGCCTGGCTCATCGAAACCTATGGTTTTATTCCTAACGGAAATCGCACCTATTATTTAAGTCGTTCTCAACCACCATTTTTCGCAAAAATGGTAGAACTACTGGCCGATATTGAGGGAGAACAAGTTTATTCAGAATATCTCTCCGCTTTGCAAAAAGAATATAATTTCTGGATGAAAGGTAGTGAGAATATGGAATTAGGAGCGTATAAAAGAGTTGTAAAACTTCCGGGTGGTGAAATCCTTAACCGCTATTGGGATGACAAAAATACCCCTAGGCCCGAGAGCTATCGCGAGGATGTGGAAACCGCTGAAAAAGCAGTAGATAAAAATCCAAACCTTACGAAGCAAGAGGTCTACCGTGACTTAAGGGCTGCCGCCGAATCTGGTTGGGACTTTTCCAGCCGATGGCTAAGCATTAATGAAAATGGAGGATTCGATCTTTCTAGTATTCATACCACTCAAATTATTCCGGTAGATCTTAATAGCTTACTTTATAACCTGGAGCAAACACTTGCCCGGGCTTATCAATTAAATTCAGCTGAAGAGAACTCAAAAAAATTCCGAAACAAAGCTAAAAATAGAAAGGCCGCTATTCAGAAGTACTTTTGGAAAGAGAAGGCCGGTTTTTATTTCGATTATAATTTTGAAGATAAAACTACTACGGGAATTTACTCACTGGCAGGAGTTTACCCGCTTTTTCTTGAAATTTCAGAAAAAGAGCAAGCGAATAAAGTCGCAGCTTCATTAGAACAGGTTTTTCTTAGGCCTGGTGGATTAGTAAGTACCCCGCATAATTCCGGGCAGCAATGGGATGCGCCCAATGGCTGGGCACCTCTACAATATATGAGTATTGAAGGACTTCGCAATTATGGTAAAGACCAGCTGGCCTCAGAAATCAAGCATCGGTGGTTAGATCTTAACCAAAACGTCTATAAGAAGACTTATAAATTGCTGGAGAAGTATAATGTAGAAGACTTGAGTAAAGAGAGCGGGGGTGGGGAATATCCAACCCAGGATGGTTTTGGTTGGACCAATGGAGTCTACCAGAAACTATCAAAAGAAAAATAAGAAAGAAAATTTTGATATTCTTTCTTATTTAATCTGATGGCTTATGTATTCATAGCCGCTATAGCCAGTTCTTTAACTTTACTAATTATAAGGTTCTTTAATGAAATCTGTTATAAAAAAAGATAATGCTTTTCCAACCTGTACCGGGCTTGTAGAATTGGGGGCAGCTTCGCAAATATGTAAATATTTACAATTCTTTTCTTCAGAAGTAAGATGAAGAAAGTTACGAACCATATTTAAGGCAAATCCGGAAGGGGATTGTGCGCTGCTGGGGAAATTTATAATCGCATCACAATCCAGCTCCAAACCAAAAGCCTGTTTATTTATAAATTCCAGCTGGGAATTAAAAGCGGCCATTTTGCCCTGGTGGGTTTGTAGAATAAGATCTTCAAAAAGATGAAATTTGACATTGGAAACCGATTTTATTTCATCAAAAATATATTGCGGGGTATAATTCTTATGCAAACCGAAAATTGCATATTTCCCCAGGAATCCGTCACGCTGAGCAAAACTAAATCCATTGCCACTATGCCTGTGTTCCAACTTTCTTAGATCGGTATGGGCATCTATATTTAATATGTTCAACGGCTTTTTTATCGCTTTAGAAGCGCCTTTTATATTTCCAAAAGCATTGTTGTGACCACCGCCAATTATTATTGGAATTTTTCCCGCTGTGACAATTTTCTCCACCAGAAGGCTTACTTTCTTATCGATCTTTTCTACCAGGTCACCAAGTTTTGCATAATAATTAGGATCTTCTAAATCTATATTGGCTGCTTTTTGCATTTCGGTTTTACAGTCAATTTGACCAAGAAGAATTATATTTTCAGGATTGGTGAATTCATTTTCCTGAATATTCAAAAAGGAATTTAGACAGGCTTCCCAGGCTTTTGAAGCACCAGGTTTTCCGTGGTTAGCTCTAACACCAATATCTTCCGGAATTCCAAAAAGTACAAATTTGGCCTTGCTTTTTGCCACCTCCTCAAGGTTTTCAACAAAAGTTATTTTTTCTCCCAGTCTGGTTTCTCCCTCTCTTTTTGAGACCAGTTTTTCTATGCTTTTAAAATTATATAGTCTTAAACCGTCCATTATGATACCATTTTTCCGTTTATATACACTGACTCAACAGAATTTGTTCCGAAGGCATAAGGTAGAAAGGTATAAGAAGGAATTTCCTTTGTCAGTATAAAATTGGCATGTTTTCCTTTAGTAATACTACCGTGGGTTTCGCTGAGTTCCATTGCATAGGCACCATTTATGGTGGCGGCATTTATGGCTTCTTCGGGAGTCATTTTCATTTTTATACAAGCCAGGGAAACTACTAAATTCATATTTCCGCTGGGGGTACTTCCCGGATTAAAATCTGTAGCCAAGGCCAATGGTAATCCGGCTTCCAGTATTTCCCGGGCCGGGGTGTAAGGAATACTTAAAAATAGGGAGCAGGAGGGAAGCGCAACCGGCATTGTGGATGTTCCTTTTAAACTTTCAATATCTTCCGGGCGCATAACTTCCAAATGATCTACGCTTAAAGCTTCGTGTTCTATTCCCGCCTGAATGCCGCCTATAGCATTAAATTGATTGACGTGTATTTTAGGTTTTAAACCGAATTTTTTCGCTGCGGAAAGCAATTTATGAGTATCCGCCACGCTGAAATATCCTTTTTCACAAAAAATATCAATGTATTCTGCCAGGTTTTCTTCAGCTACTTTTGGTAAGATTTTCTCAATTACCAAATCCATATAAGCATCTGGTTTTTCTTTGTATTCCTTCGGAATAGCATGCGCTCCTAGAAAAGTAGCTTTAATGGGAATATTATAATTTTGCTGAAGTTTCTTTATAACCCGAAGCATTTTTAATTCACCTTCTTCGGTTAAACCGTAACCCGATTTGATTTCTACCGCACCGGTACCGAGTTTCATTACTTCTTCCAAACGTTTAGAAGATTGTTTGTAAACCTCTTCTTCCGGAGTCTCCTTTAGGGTTTTAGCAGAGTTTAA
>DATFJA010000343.1:0-4298 GCA_035269545.1 Salegentibacter sp. | reverse complement strand
AACCTCTCGGATTTTAGAGAAAGGAACTTTGGAAAAGATTATGGCCTTGAAATTATGGATGGCCCCTTTGAAGCTCTACTTTCACGAGTTGTAATTGTGCTGGACGAAGAGGGTACAGTTATTCACAGTCAACAAGTTCCGGAAATAGGTGAAGAACCAGATTATCTTGCCGCGCTAAAAACACTGTTATAATGCGAGATAGTTTTCTCGGCAAAAGAATAAGAGGCGGTGGCTATGCCATTAAAGGTGCCTGGTTACTATTAAAACATGAGCAGAGCATACAAGTACAATTCGTTCTTGCTATCATAATGTGTATTGCAGGCTATTTTTTTGAAATCACTAAAACCGAATGGATGTTTCAGTTTGTAGCTATAGGCCTGGTTATGACTGCCGAAGGATTGAACTCAGGAATTGAAGCTATGGCAGATTTTGTGCATCCCGATTTTCACAGTAAGATTGGGCATATAAAAGATATTGCGGCAGGATCGGTCTTTATTGCAGCTATAATCGCGGTGATTATTGGCGCGTTTATTTACTTTCCCTACATTTTTTAAAATAAATTACGGTCTAGCTTTGAGTACACAAGGCACTTAAATTCTGAATTATTTTAAGCTTTACTTCTCAAAAAATAATTCCTTAGATTTGAACGTTTAAGCTAATAAAATATCCTCCTATAAACTGAAGGTAAATTTCTTTATTTTAGAAGGGGCTAATTTGTATTTTTGCTCAAAATCCTTCAAATCATCTATGGCCAAAAAGAAAACCAGGACTAAAACAAAAACCGGAAAAAAGTCGACGAAATTTTCCTTCAAACTTAACCGGCAACAAAAGGTAGTTTTAGGTAGTTTTTTAATGTTATTCGGCCTGGCTTTAAGTGTCGCATTTATTTCCTTTTTATTTAATTGGGAAGTGGATCAAAGCACCCTTGGTGAATTTTCAAATCGCGAAGTAGAAACCAAAAACTGGCTAAGTAAATTTGGCGCTGCTGTAAGCGACTTTTTTATGTATCAAGGATTTGGGGTTGCGGCATTTATATTTTCGATTTTGGTAAGCTACAGCGGGTTTCATCTTTTTCTTGGAGTAAAATCTACAAAACTAAGCGAGTCCTGGTTTTGGGGCATCTTAATCATGCTATGGCTGGCTATTTTCTTCGGATTTTTTGCTGCTAAGAATCCACTCCTAGGCGGAAGAATAGGTTACGAAATGAACGATTTTCTTCAAGATTACCTGGGCTTTTTTGGTACAATTTTATTGATGATTTTCCTTTTTATCGCTTACCTGAGCCTAAGATTAAAACTAACCCCCGAACTTATTGGTGGTTTTGTAAAGTCTAAGAAAGATAGCCTAAACAAAGAATTCGAATCAAATAAAGAAGAAATTTCTGCTACAGAAGAAGAAACCGATTGGAAGGAAAAGTTAGCGCCGCAAGAAGAAAAATCTACCGAAAAAAATTCCTCAGAAATAAAACTGGAAAAAACAATTCAAAACGAAGATACCCCTACTCCTTCTGCCAAATCCCCTTATAAAGAGGATAATGGCGAAGTAGAAATGGAAGTGGAAACCACCGAGGAAGAGGAAGTAGAAGAAGATAAAATAAGTAATAAGATCGTTAAAGATTTTGGTGAATTCGATCCCACTTTAGAATTGAGTAATTATAAATTCCCTACCCTGGAATTGCTTCAGGAATACGGTGGCGGCATTACGGTAGACCAGGAAGAACTGGAGGAACATAAAAACCGAATTGTAGATACGCTTAAAAATTACAAGATTGAGATTGCCCAAATTAAAGCTACGGTTGGTCCAACGGTAACTTTATATGAAATTGTACCTGAAGCCGGGATTAGAATTTCAAAAATTAAAAACCTGGAAGACGATATTGCGCTTTCTCTTTCGGCATTGGGTATTAGGATTATTGCGCCAATTCCTGGTAAGGGGACCATTGGTATAGAAGTTCCAAATAAAAACTCAACCATAGTTTCTATGCGTTCGGTGATCGCTTCACCAAAATTCCAGAATGCTGAGATGGAGTTACCAATGGCTTTAGGAAAAACTATTTCTAACGAAACCTTTGTGGTAGACCTTGCTAAGATGCCGCATATGTTAATGGCCGGTGCTACAGGTCAGGGTAAATCGGTTGGATTAAACGCCATTTTAACCTCATTACTTTATAGCAAGCATCCTGCTGAGGTGAAATTCGTCTTGGTAGATCCTAAAAAAGTAGAGCTTACGCTATTCAATAAAATTGAGCGTCATTATCTCGCAAAACTGCCAGATTCAGGAGACGCAATTATTACCGATAATACCAAAGTGATCAATACGCTAAATTCACTTTGTATAGAAATGGATAATCGTTACGAACTCCTTAAAGATGCGATGGTTCGTAACATCAAAGAATATAATGTTAAGTTTAAAGCCAGGAAACTAAATCCGGAGAACGGCCATAAATTTCTCCCGTATATTGTTTTGGTCGTAGATGAATTTGCCGATTTAATTATGACGGCCGGGAAAGAAGTGGAAACTCCTATTGCCCGTTTAGCGCAGTTGGCCCGTGCTATTGGTATTCACTTGATCATTGCTACACAAAGACCTTCGGTAAATGTAATTACTGGTATTATAAAAGCTAACTTCCCGGCAAGAATAGCCTTTAGAGTAACTTCAAAAATAGATTCCAGAACTATTTTGGATGGCCAGGGAGCAGACCAGCTAATTGGTCGCGGAGATATGCTTTTTACGCAGGGTAATGAATTGAAAAGACTTCAATGTGCTTTTGTAGATACTCCCGAAGTAGACAAAATAACCGAGTTTATTGGTTCTCAAAAAGCCTATCCAGAAGCGCACCAACTTCCTGCTTATGAGGCAGATGATAGTGGCACAGGTGTTGATATAGATGTAAGCGAAAGAGACAAACTCTTTAGGGAAGCAGCCGAAGTGATCGTTACCGCTCAACAAGGTTCAGCTTCTTTGCTGCAACGTAAGTTAAAACTAGGTTACAACCGCGCCGGCAGGATCATAGATCAATTAGAAGCGGCGGGAATTGTAGGACCTTTTGAAGGCAGTAAAGCCAGGCAGGTTTTAGTGACAGATCTTGCAGCATTAGATCAATTATTAAATGAAGAATAACACCTTATTAATTACTGAAATGAAAAAAATAATTTTTATTATGCTCGCTATTTTCACCATTAGCATGCAAGCACAAAACGGAACAACAGCTGAAAATCTTCTTAATGAAGTTTCTTCTAAGGTAAAGACCTACGATAATATGGTGATCGATTTTAAATATAGTCTTCAAAATAATGCTGCCAACGTAAACCAGGAAACTCGTGGTGATGTTAGCATTAAAGGAGAAAAATATTTATTGAACCTGATGGGAACTACCCAAATGTTTGATGGGAAGAAAGTCTACACTATAATTCCGGAAGATGAGGAGATTAATATCTCTACCTATGTGGAAGAGGAAGAAAATAACATTACTCCCTCAAAAATGTTCAGCTTTTATGAGGAAGGTTATAATTACGAAATGGACGTTGCTAAAAATGTAAATGGTCGCAATATTCAATACGTAAAATTAACACCTAAAGACAGCAATGCCGAGGTTAAAAATATTTTACTGGGAATAGACAGCCAAACCAAGCATATTTACAACCTTATTCAAACCCAGGAAAACGATACAAAAATTACCATTACCGTAAAAAGTTTTAAAACAGACCAGGAGCTAGCTCAAAACCTTTTTACGTTTGAAGAAGCTCGTTACGAAGATTTTTACATCAATAGATTAGACTAAGTTGAAAATACTAGACCGGTACATACTCACCAGTTACTTAAAAACATTTTTTTCAGTTTTTATAATTCTTATGTTCATCTTTGTACTCCAAACTATTTGGTTGTACATAGGTGAACTGGCGGGTAAAGATTTAGATACAGAAATCATTTTAAAATTCCTTCTCTATTTTTCTCCTAAACTGGTGCCACTGGTTCTACCCCTTACAATCCTGCTTACTTCCATAATGACTTTTGGTAATTTTGCCGAAAACTACGAGTTCGCAGCTATGAAATCTTCGGGGATTTCACTTCAACGTGCTATGCGCAGTTTAACGGTATTTATTTTATTAGTTAGTGTAACTGCTTTCTTTTTTGCCAATAATGTTATTCCTGCCGCGGAATATAAATCTATAAATCTTCGGAAAAACATTGCTAAGTTAAAACCTGCGATGGCTATTACCGAAGGTGTTTTTAACGATCTTGGAACTATAAATATTAAGGTTGAAGATAAAAGTGGCGATAATGGCCAGTATCTTACC
>DATFJA010000342.1:0-6999 GCA_035269545.1 Salegentibacter sp. | reverse complement strand
AAAGGTTGGGCTGGTGCATTCTTATACAATGAAAAGGCAAAAACCGCTCTTGACAATTTCTTCAGCAAAAAAGATACTTTATCCCTGGGAGTTTGTAATGGCTGCCAGCTTTTCGTAGAATTAGGATTAATAAATCCTGAGGACGAAGAAAAGCCGAAAATGCTTCATAACGCTTCCCATAAATTTGAGTGTAATTTTACTTCGGTAGAAATAAAAGAAAATAATTCTGTGATGCTTGGCTCACTTGCCGGAAGTAAACTCGGAATTTGGGCAGCACACGGTGAAGGGAAATTTAGCTTTCCGTATAAAAAAGAGCATTATAATATTGTTGGAGAATATGGCTATGATAAATACCCGGCTAATCCAAACGGCTCCAATCATAACACCGCGATGTTAACCGATGATTCTGGAAGGCATTTGGTAATGATGCCGCATTTAGAACGCTCTACTTTCCCATGGAACTGGGCATATTACCCAAAAGACAGAAAAGAAGATAAAGTAAGCCCGTGGCTCGAGGCTTTTGTAAATGCCAGAAAGTGGTTGGAAGAAAAATAATGATATAAAAAACCGAGGTTCTGATTGAACTTCGGTTTTTCTCTTTATCTAAAACTTTCAGAATTAATTGTCCAGTGGATATTCCTCAAAGATTTGGTTTACAAGGTCGCGCATAGCTGCTGTATTAGCCTGCTCATATAATGGATCTGAAGTTATCCCTTTCCAAACAGTCTCTTTTGTTTCTCTATCTATAAGATTAATTACCACGGTACCTTCTTCATAAGAATAAGTATCGGTATCATACCCAATTATTCCTCCACTAAGTGTGTTATAACCACGGTAATAATAAGAATCGTAATAAGGGCTAACTGAAGTTACTCCTGTCGTATAGGGATAAGTAGCATAAACGGGATCTGTAGTTCTTTCGGTTTCTAATTCTGTTTTCGTACTTATTAGTACTAAAAGATCTGGATTATTCCTATCAAGAGAATATCCTTCGTTTCTCATATTGCGATTAACGCTTTCAACAATCATAGAATTTACATTCTCATCATTATATTTTTTTTGCGGAACTTCGGCATTGCTATTTGGCAAATAAGCAAAGGTTTCATAACTGCTTAAATCATCACTAACAGGATTTATTGTTGTAACACGGGGTCCACAGCTAAGAATTAGTAGCATAAGACTAAAAATCAAAATTGATTTTAAGGATTTCATAAATTCCATTTTTTTGGTTCTTTTGTAATTTAAGCAGATGATGCATAGTAATAAGGTTGAATTTCGACTTTAAAAATAGTTTAACTGCTTTCAAAAGTTTTTAATAATACCTTTTGAAAAGTTCAACGAAGTTAAGCTTCATCTTTTGCAAAACATTCACAATTTAAATCTTTACCCTTTATTATTAAGGTACTTAAGAAATGAGAATAAGAGTAAATTGACATTTTATTAGAAAAAATAATTTATCACAACTATTAAAAAAGCTGGAAATTCTTTGTAACTTAATAATCAAATGCATCTTTTTTTTAGATATTACATTTGAAATAGCTAACTAATTTGCTATTTTGCAAAGCGTATATTAATTCTACAATTAAATGGATAAACCAACAAGACTATTTGATTTCCCTTATTTCCAGCTGGAAAAGCATGCTTTAGAAAAAGCTTTAGTCACTAAATATAATGGTACCTGGAAAGCCATAAGCACCCAGGAATACATAGATAAAGCAAATGCGGTAAGCCGTGGTTTATTGCGATTGGGCATAAAACCTAACGATAAAATCGCAATAATTTCTACCAGTAATCGTACTGAATGGAATATTATGGATATTGGAGTTTTACAAACTGGTGCTCAAACCGTACCAATTTATCCTACGATATCTGAAGAAGATTACCAGTATGTTTTGGAGCACAGTGAAGCTGTATTCTGCTTTGTTTCAGATAAAGAAGTACTGGGTAAACTCAACTCTATAAAAGAGGACACCAAATTAAAAGAAATTTATACTTTCGATGAAATAGATGGCGCAAAAAACTGGAGTGAAGTTCTGGAACTGGGAGAAGACAAAAGCAACCAGGATGAGGTTGAGCAATTAAAGAAAAGTGTGAAACCAGATGACCTTGCAACGTTAATCTACACTTCAGGAACTACCGGAAGACCAAAAGGAGTTATGCTTTCGCATAAAAACCTTGTGAGTAACGTATTAGATAGCGCAGAGAGAGTTCCTTTTGAAAGAGGAACTTATGTAGCGCTTAGCTTCTTACCGGTGTGTCATGTATTTGAGCGTATGATACTTTATTTATATCAGTATTATTCGGTTTCTATTCATTTTGCTGAATCCATAGAAAAAATTAGTGATAACCTTAAAGAAGTAAAACCGCATGTAATCACGGCAGTACCTAGATTATTAGAAAAGGTTTACGACAAAATTATCGCTAAAGGTTCTACGGTTGGCGGAATTAAACAAAAACTATTTTTCTGGGCTGTAGAGCTTGGTTTAGAATATGAGCCATACGGCCAAAATGGATGGTGGTACGAAAAACGTCTATCTTTAGCAAGGAAACTTATTTTCTCTAAATGGAAAGAAGGCTTAGGCGGAAATATTGAATTGATCGTTTCTGGATCTGCTGCCCTTCAGCCACGTCTTGCCCGTGTTTTTGCAGCGGCCGATATTCCAGTAATGGAAGGTTATGGGTTAACTGAAACCTCACCAGTAATTGCTGTAAATGATCAAAGAAATAAAGGCTTTAGAATTGGAACGGTAGGAAGACCTATTAGAAACGTAGAAGTAAAAATTGCTGAAGACGGCGAAATTCTTGCAAAAGGCCCAAATGTTATGCTTGGGTATTACAAGGAGCCTGAAAAAACAAAAGAGGTTCTAAATGGAGATCGCTATTTCCATACTGGCGATATTGGAGAATTAGATAAAGACGGTTTTTTAAAGATTACCGATCGTAAAAAAGAAATGTTTAAAACTTCGGGCGGAAAATATGTTGCTCCTCAAATTATCGAAAATACGATGAAGCAATCACGTTTTATTGAGCAGATTATGGTAATTGGTGATGGCGAAAAAATGCCTGCCGCGTTAATCCAACCAAACTTTGAGTTCCTTCAAGAATGGGCAAAACGCAAAAATATAGATATTGGAGATGGCTCCGGGAAAGCTATTTCAGAGAATGAACAGGTAAAAGAGCGTATTCAGGAAGAGGTAGATTTCTATAATGAGAAATTTGGGAAATGGGAACGTATAAAAGTAATAGAACTCACAGGAGAAGTTTGGGGCATTGAAGAAGGCCATCTCACTCCAACTATGAAGTTGAAGCGAAGAAATATAAAAGAGCGCTACAAAAAGTTATATGATAAAATCTACAAACCGATTTAATCTCAATAATTCAAAACTAAAGTTAAAACCCTTCATTATGAAGGGTTTTTTTATGTATTTACTATAACTTTAATCAGAGAATATAAAGTCCTGATTATTTATTCTATTTTACTATGCGTGCATAATATATTTTTCTTAACTTTGAGAATCAACATTCAAGAATGAAGGAAAAGACAATTGATTATGTATTAAGGGCCACATGGATGGCGGTCTCTAAAATGTATAATGAAGAAGCTGGTAAGGCTGGAAGTACGATGTCTACAGGTTTCGCCCTACTAAGTATAGATCCTGAAAATGGAACTCCTTCTACCTCACTTGGCCCCAAAATGGGAATGGAAGCCACAAGCTTATCCAGGATTCTCAAAACAATGGAAGATAAAGGATTAATTCTACGGAAGAAAAATCCAAAGGACGGGCGCAGTGTCCTTATATATTTAACCGATTTTGGAAGAGAAATGCGTGAGTATTCCAAGAAAGTTGTGTTGCGTTTTGATGATGCTGTAAAGGAAAATGTTTCAGAAGAAGATCTAAAGACCTTTATTGAAGTAGCTAATACAATTCTGAATCTTATTTCAGAAAAGAAAATTTACAAAGAAGAAATAAAAATTAGTAAGTAGTATCAAACAGGAATTAAATACCTGCAAAGTTTTATTTAATAACGAAAACCTTATAGTAAAACCAGATAATAATTATGAAGAGAAGAATTAATAAAGTAGCAGTAATCGGCTCCGGAATAATGGGGAGCGGTATTGCCTGCCACTTCGCCAATATTGGCGTGGAAGTTCTCTTGCTGGATATCGTCCCGCGGGAACTCAACGAAAAAGAAAAGAAAAAAGGACTTACTTTAGAGGATAAACAAGTAAGAAATCGCCTGGTAAATGAATCTTTACAGGCTTCTTTAAAATCTAAGCCCTCCCCTATTTATCATAAAGATTTTGCCAATCGAATTGAAACAGGAAATATGGAAGACGATATTTCTAAGGTTTCTGAGGCAGATTGGATTATTGAGGTGGTAGTAGAGCGCCTGGATATTAAGCAAAAGGTGTTCGAAAAACTGGAAAAACACCGCAAAAAAGGAACACTTATAACTTCCAATACTTCGGGAATTCCTATTCAACAAATGAATGAAGGTAGAAGTGAAGATTTTCAGCAACATTTCTGCGGAACTCATTTTTTTAACCCTCCACGCTACTTAAGATTATTCGAAATTATTCCGGGACCAGACACTAAACCGGAAGTTCTGGATTTCCTAAACGAATATGGTGAAAAATACCTGGGTAAAAAATCTGTTGTCGCCAAAGACACTCCCGCGTTTATTGGTAACAGAATAGGTATTTTTAGCATCATGAGCCTTTTCCATATGGTGAAAGATATGGATATGACCATAGAGGAAGTAGATAAACTTACCGGGCCAGTTATTGGTCGACAAAAATCGGCTACTTTTCGCACAGTAGATGTGGTTGGTTTAGATACTTTGGTGCACGTTGCGAATGGTCTTCACAAGGGAGTTCCCAATGATGAAGCGAACGATCTTTTTGCGTTACCAGACTTTATCCAAACCATGATGGATAATGAGTGGCTGGGTAGTAAAACCAATAATACCGGTTTTTATAAAAAGGTAAAAAAAGAAGACGGTTCCAGCGAGATTAAGTCTTTAGACTTAAATAAAATGGAATATCGCGATAGAAAAAGCGCGAAATTCGATGTGCTGGAACAAACCAAAACTATAGATAAACTGGAAGACCGCTATGAAGTTTTAGTAGGTGATAAAGGAAAAGCCGGTAAATTCTACCGTAAGAACTTTGCAGCATTGTTCGCTTACGTTTCTAACCGTATCCCAGAAATTTCAGATGAACTTTATAAAATCGATGATGGTGTAAAAGCCGGATTTGGTTGGGAACACGGCCCGTTTCAAATGTGGGATGCCCTTGGAGTAAAGAAGGGTGTTGAAATGATGAAAGCCGAAGGTAAAGAACCGGCGGCCTGGGTTAATGAGATGTTGGAAAATGATAAGGATTCTTTTTACACTGTAAAAGATGGAAATACCTATTATTACGATATTCAGAAAAAAGATTACACGAAAATTCCAGGTCAGGATTCGTTTATCATTTTAGATAATATTCGTGAATCTAAAGAGGTTTTCAGCAACAGCGGTGTTGTAGTTGAAGATCTTGGCGATGGAATCTTGAATGTAGAATTCCGAAGCAAAATGAACGCTATTGGCGGTGATGTTCTAGACGGAATTAATAAAGCCATAGATATGGCTGAAAAAGATTACCAGGGATTAGTAGTAGCTAACAATGGAAAGAACTTTTCTGTAGGAGCAAACATCGGGATGATCTTTATGATGGCCGTAGAACAGGAATATGAAGAGCTTAATATGGCGATTAAATATTTCCAGGATACGATGATGCGTATGCGATACTCCTCTATTCCAACTGTAGCTGCACCTCACTCCATGACACTTGGTGGTGGATGCGAGCTTTCTCTACACGCCGATAAAGTTGTGGCAGCAGCCGAAACCTATATTGGCCTGGTTGAATTTGGTGTTGGTGTAATCCCCGGCGGAGGCGGTTCTAAGGAAATGACAGTGCGAGCCGCTGATACCTATCAAAAAGATGACGTAGAATTAAACCGCTTAAGAGAACATTTCTTAACCATAGGAATGGCAAAGGTTTCTACCTCAGCCTACGAAGCTTTCGATCTAAATATTCTTCAAAAAGGAAAAGATATTGTTGTGGTTAACCCAGAACGTCAGCTCAGCATTGCTAAACAGCACGCTTTATTAATGGCCGAGAATGGGTATACTAAACCAATTGCAAGAAGAGATATTAAAGTTCTTGGTAAACAAGCTTTAGGAGCTTTCTTAGTAGGAACCGATCAAATGAATGCAGGAAAATACATTAGTGACCACGATAAGAAAATCGCTAACAAACTGGCTTATGTAATGGCTGGAGGTGATTTATCTGAACCACAAATGGTAAGCGAACAGTACTTGTTAGATTTAGAAAGAGAAGCTTTCCTTTCCCTAACAGGAGAACGCAAAACCCTGGAAAGACTTCAGCATATGTTGAAGAAAGGGAAACCGCTAAGAAACTAAATAGTATAGTGTATAATGTAGATTGTATACTGTAATCTAAAGATAATATGAATTATTTCAAGGAGTTAAAAGTTTGGCAAAAAGCTATCGATTTGGTCACTGAGACTTATACAAAAAGTCAGGATTTTCCAAAAGAAGAGCTTTATGGGTTGACATCTCAGATTCGAAGATCTGCGGTTTCAATTCCTTCAAACATAGCAGAAGGATGCGGTAGAAAAACCGATAAAGATTTTGCTAACTTTTTGGGAATATCTCTTGGATCGGCATTCGAATTAGAAACACAGTTGATAATTGCAAAAAATCTAAATTTTATGAATTCAGAGGAGTTTAAAAGTCTTGAAAATGAAATTCATCATGTTCAGAATATGATTATCAAATTACAATCAACATTATAACTAGATAATTTCAATATACATTATACAAAATACAATATACAATGAATAAAACAGCATACATAGTAAAAGCATACAGAACAGCCGTGGGGAAAGCTCCCCGTGGTGTGTTCAGGTTTAAGCGTCCAGATGATCTGGC
>DATFJA010000341.1:0-2168 GCA_035269545.1 Salegentibacter sp. | reverse complement strand
TTTTAAAGCTGCACAACAACGATCTAAAAAATTAACTCTGGTAGATAAAGCCAATGTTTTGGAAACTTCCAGGTTATGGCGAAAAACAGTGACTAAAATTGGAGAAGAATATTCAGATGTAGCGCTAGACTTCCTTTTTGTAGACAACGCTGCCATGCAAATGATTCTTAACCCAACTCAATTTGACGTAATTCTTACCGAAAATATGTTTGGGGATATCTTATCTGATGAAGCCAGCGTAATTGGCGGTAGCATCGGGTTATTGGCATCGGCATCTGTAGGAAAAGAAAACGCAATGTTTGAACCTATACACGGTTCTTATCCGCAGGCAACCGGGAAAGGAATCGCAAACCCTGTAGCTTCCATTTTATCGACTGCAATGCTTTTAGAACATTTCGGGTTGAAAGAAGAAGCGGAAGCAGTTAGAAAAGCGGTGGAACTTAGTATTAAACTAAATGTTTGCACCATAGACATTAACAAAGACAACCATTATACCACAGAAAAAGTGGGTGATTTCCTTGAGGGACTTATCAGTGAAGTTGATAATATTAGTATCAACAACGAGAACCTGAACCTTGGGCAAATGACTATTATTTAAGATTATTTTTCTTCATTTATGTTTTGAACCCTTCGCATTTCGTGTGGTTTTGCGGGGGGTTTTTAGTGATACCCAGATCCTGGGAGCTTGAATAGCTTCCAGGACCTGTTGCTAGATCTATCCCGACTTTTTTCGGGATCTTATTAATCTAAACTCACATAAAAATTCAAAAACCTAAACTCCATCCTTTTTCCTTCTAATTTCCTTCAGCGCTAAATTATCCTTACTTCCTAAATGTGAATGCTTTTTACCTTCAGCAGCTTCATAAGTTCCTTTCTGCACCTCGCCCCCGATTATTTGATAAGCTTCCCTAAAAGATTTTCCCTGCATCACCAAATCGTTAATGCTATCTACGGTAAAAAGATATTTATATTTTTCATCCTGTAAATCGATATCCTTCACCTTAATTAAAGCGATGGAGTGAATAAAAACATCAAGGATCTCTTTAATATTTTCTACCGCATAAATACTGTTTTCTTTGATCAATTGGTAGTCCCTGTGATAACCGCTGGGAAGGTTATTGGTAATTAAGATCATCTCGTTGGCAATACTCTGCAACTTGTTGCATTTCCCACGAATCAATTCAAAAACATCGGGGTTTTTCTTGTGTGGCATAATGCTGGAGCCTGTGGTAAGTTCATCGGGGAAAGTAATAAAATCGAAATTCTGACTCATATATAAACAAATATCCATCGCGAAACGAGACAGTGTATTTGCAACTGATGAAATATTAGAAGTCACTGTTCGCTCACATTTTCCACGTCCCAATTGCGCCGCCACTACATTATATTTTAAGCTTGAGAAGCCTAATTCTTTGGTGGTGAATTCCCGGTCTATAGGAAAAGAAGAACCATAACCTGCCGCAGAACCTAATGGGTTTTGATCTACAACCTTCAGCCCGGCTTCCAGTAAATAAAGATCGTCGATAAGCAATTCTGCGTAAGCCGAAAACCATAAACCAAAACTGGAGGGCATCGCGACTTGCAAATGTGTATATCCTGGAAGAAGTTTCTCCTGATGTTCATCTGCAAGGCCTAAAAGAACATCTATCAATTGTTTTGTTTTACCAGAAATCTCTTTCAAATTTTCTTTGAAATACAATTGCATCGCCACCAAAACCTGGTCGTTTCTAGAGCGAGCGGTATGGATTTTTTTACCGGTATCGCCTAAAGCTTTAGTAAGTTCAAATTCAATTTTAGAATGTACATCTTCAAAATCCTCTTCTATCTCAAAAGTTCCATTTTCAAGCTGCTGCTGAAGTTTTGCTAATTCTACTTCTATAGTTTTCACTTCTTCTGAAGTAAGAATACCAACTTTGCCTAGCATTCTTGCGTGAGCTTTTGAAGCTTTTAAATCGTATTCAGCAAGGTGCATATCTAGCTCCCGATCATTTCCCACCGTAAACTTTTCAATCTTTTTATCTATTGATATTCCTTTATCCCAGAGTTTCATAGTATTTTTTTTAAGCTAAAAATTAATTATAAACGTCATTCTGAATTTATTTCAGAATCTAAGTTGTTATATACCCGGAACACATTAGAAGCTGAAACAAGTTCAGCTTGACGCAAAT
>DATFJA010000340.1:0-2054 GCA_035269545.1 Salegentibacter sp. | reverse complement strand
TTATATCTTTATTTCCAATCTGGTGGCCAGCGGTGTCACACTGTTACTGATGCTGCCTTTCTATTTTAATATAGATTTCAGCTTTAATACCAAGTTATGGAAATCTATGTTGTCTTATGCTTTTCCGGTTTTAATCGCAGGACTTGCTTTTTCGATAAACGAAGTTTTCGATAGGATTATGCTGGATTATTTGCTTCCGCAGGATATAGCCAGGGATGAAATTGGCGCCTATGCTGCCTGTTATAAACTCGCCCTGTTTATGACACTTTTCGGAACTGCGTTTAGATTAGGGATAGAACCTTTTTTCTTTAGCCACGCTGAAAACAAAAATGCACCGGAAACCTATGCGATAATCACCAAATATTTCGTGGTTTTTGGAAGTTTTATTCTAGTAGCTGTGATTGTTTTTATAGATATTTTAAAGCAACTTTTAATTCAGGATAGCTCTTACTGGGAGGCAATGCATATTGTACCGCTTATTTTGCTGGCAAATCTTTTCCTCGGGATATATCACAATCTATCAGTTTGGTATAAGATTACAGACCGTACCCGGTTCGGAGGTTATATTTCAGTAGTAGGTGCATTATTTACCCTTGCGCTCAACATTATTTTAATTCCGTATATAAGTTACACCGGTTCTGCGATTGCAACTTTGGTTGCTTACGGAGTAATGATGCTGCTTTCTTATTTCTACGGAAGAAAATATTATCCTATTCCATATAACCTTAAAAAAATAGGCGGCTATTTAGTACTTTCCGTCTTATTTTCGGTATTTTCCTTTTATGTTTTCCGCGGAAATTATTTCGTTGGAATTAGCTTATTAATAGTCTTTCTCGGAACAGTATATGTTTCTGAAAGAAAACAACTTATCAAAATTATACAATCTTAACTATGCAAGTAAAGATCATCAATAAATCGGCACATAAACTGCCGCATTACGAAACTGAAGCTTCAGCTGGAATGGACCTTAGAGCCAATATTTCTGAAGCTGTAACGTTAAAACCTTTAGAAAGAACCATCGTTAAAACCGGACTTTTTATAGAGCTTCCGGTAGGTTACGAAGCACAGGTGAGACCAAGAAGTGGCCTGGCCGCTAAAAAGGGAATCACCGTGTTAAACGCGCCCGGAACCATAGATGCCGATTACCGTGGAGAAATAGGAGTGATTTTGGTGAACTTATCTAATGAAGAATTTACCATAGAAAATGGGGAGCGTGTTGCCCAAATGGTGATTGCTAAACACGAACATATTTCCTGGGAAGAAGTTGATACGCTCGAAGAAACCACGCGTGGTGCAGGTGGCTTTGGAAGCACGGGAAATAAATAAAAAGCCATTTATTATTAATAAAATTAATTTTAATCAATGATTTCCGCCTGCGCGGAAATGACAAATATTAAATAAATGAAGATTATAGTTCCTATGGCGGGTCGTGGTTCACGACTTCGTCCTCATACCTTAACAGTACCAAAACCTTTAATTCCTGTAGCTGGAAAGCCAATAGTGCATCGCCTTGTGGAAGATATTGCAAAGGTTCTTGACCAACCAATAGACGAGATCGCTTTTATTTTGGGGGATCCTGCCTTTTTTGGAGACGAAATCGTAGAAAGTTTGGAAGACCTGGCAAAAAGCTTAAATGCAAGAGCCTCAATTTACCGCCAGGATCAACCCTTGGGGACCGGTCACGCTATTATGAGCGCTAAGGAATCACTTTCCGGGCCTGCAGTTGTAGCTTATGCCGACACCTTGATAAAAGCTGATTTTAAACTTGATAAAGATGCCGATGCGGTAATCTGGACTAAAAAAGTAGCTAATCCCGAAGCTTTTGGGGTGGTAAACCTTAACGAGAAGAACGAGATTATAGAATTGGTTGAAAAGCCAAAAGAATTCGTAAGTGACCAGGCGGTAATTGGTATTTACTATTTTAAAGATATCGCGGTTTTAAAAGAGAAGCTGGAAGAAGTTCTTGATGAAAACCTGATGCACGGTGGCGAATACCAGATCAATGATGGTATTAAGAAAATGATGGCCGAAGACAGGATCTTTAAAACTGGAAC
>DATFJA010000339.1:0-6739 GCA_035269545.1 Salegentibacter sp. | reverse complement strand
AGCAATTTCTATAGAAAGTGTAGCTACCTGATTTTTAATATCAGCCATAGCTGCACGCTTCTCCATCTCTATGCTCTCTTTAGCCTTAGCTACAATATTATCAGCTTTTGTCTGTGCATCTCCTTCAGCTTCAGAAATCATCTTTTCTTTTAACTGACGTGCTTCTTTAAGAATCTCATCCCTTTCAGCACGAGCTTCCTGTAACAACTTTTCGTTATCTGCCTTTAGATTTTGCATCTCTTTACGTGCATCTTCAGCAGAAGCAAGAGCTTCATTAATAGACTCTTCACGAGTTCTTACCGCACCAAGAATTGGCTTCCAGGCGAATTTGGCAAGAATAAGCATCAGCACTAAAAATACGATGGTTTGCCAAAAAATCAGACCAACTTCCGGAGTAATTAAATCCATAATTCTTTATTTATATAATACCTGTTAACATCATTTTTTAAAAAGCCCATTCGCAACCAACCGTTACGAATGGGTTTTTGAAATCTTCTTAGGTGGTCAAAACACCTAACAATGCAGCTACAACTCCAAAAAGAGCAACACCCTCTACAAGTGCAGCAGCAATAATCATTGCAGTCTGGATTTTTCCAGAAGCTTCCGGTTGACGGGCAATAGCGTCCATTGCTGAACCACCAATTTTACCAACGCCAATAGCGGCTCCAACAACTGCTAATCCAGCTCCTAAAGCTGCAAGACCTACGTGTAATAATTCCATAGTATAAAAATTAAAAATTAAAATTAATGATGTTCATGTTCCGCAACTGCCATCCCGATAAACAGGGCAGACAGCATTGTAAAAATAAACGCTTGAAGGAATGCTACTAACAATTCCAGTACCGTGATGAAAAGGGCAAAAGGAACCGAGATTCCGGCAACTCCAGCACTTTCCAATATAAATATCAATCCGATTAAACTCAATATAATAATGTGACCCGCGGTTATGTTCGCAAATAAACGAATCATAAGTGCTACAGGCTTAATGATCAAACCAAGCACCTCTACCACCGCTAAAATTGGCTTCACGAAAGTAGGTATTCCCGGCATCCATAAGGTATGCTGCCAAAAATCTTTATTCCCGTTTATCAATATCAAAGCAAGGGTAAATAAACCTAAAGAAACGGTTACTGCGATATTCCCTGTTACGTTTGCAGCACCAGGCAACAAACCTAAAAGGTTAGTGATCCAGATAAAGAAAAACACTGTTAATAAGAACGGCATAAACTTCATATACTTCTTATCACCAATTTGAGGTCTCGCGATCTCATCGCGAACAAAAAGCACTAAAGTCTCTAAAATATTATTGAAACCAGCAGGAGCATTTTTACTCTTTTTGTGGTGACCTGCTAGACCAAAGAAGAAGATCAACATCAAGATAACCGTTAGAAACATAGCAGCTACGTTCTTGGTTATAGAAAAATCCCAGGGTTTACTGGCATTTAACACGTTATGCTCTTCATCAAACTCAACAGTCTCTGCACCTGCGTCTAATTTGTAAATATCTTCGTGATAATTTACAAAACGCATCCCATCTTTCTCTACCACGTGATGCCCTTCGGTATCGTGGTGAAATTCGCTAGACATGAAAGTAACAAAACCGTCTTCTTCAGTAAAAAGAATTACCGGAAGCGGTAAAGTGAAAGAACTGTCTCCTTCACCAAAAAAATGCCATCCATGAGAATCACCAATATGGTGCATAATCATGTCGGTAGGATTAAATTCATCTTTGCTTTCTTCTGCCTGAGAATCGTCCTTGGCAAAAGCGTTAAAAGGAAGTAAGGCTAAGGCTAGTGTAAACGTCACTATAATCTTTAAAGATTTATGTGCTATCATAGTACCTGTTCTGCTTAAAATTATGGGCTCTAAATTCGGGTGCAAAGGTATACTTTTAATTTTTATTTGAAAGCACCCCAACTAAAATTTTAGCAAAAGCGTTATTTTTATTATTATTACTGATAAACAGCATCTTAAGCTTTGTTTATTAGTTTCACCGCGTACAGGGTCTCAAAGACCAAATACAAAAAGTAAGGAATAAAAAAGGCAAGAATATTCGCAAACACTGCATTTACCTCGCTTAAGACTAAGGGAAGTAAAAAAATAACTGCCGCCACCATCTTAAATAAACTCAACCCCATAAACGCGAAACCGGTATTTTCGGTGAAATTTCGATAAACAAAAACCAGGCTTAAATAAATAAGAAATGTAGCCAGGAAATGGAATAGATAAATGCTAAAACTGCTATAATAGAATTCCATTTCTAAAACATAGCCTTGCAATAGAAACTGAATTAGCCATAACAATAAAGTAAAAGGAAGCAATCGCTTTAGGAAAGCCAGTAGATCATTTTTCATTTTTTTCGTCTTCTTCGCTCATTTTAATTACACTTCTATAAACCTGATAGAGCGCTATAAAAACCCCTAAAAGTGATAAGGAAATGGTAAATGCAGAATATTTATTCGGAAATTTCCCGTCTAACCAGATCCCTAACAAAACACCCCCGGCAATAATGATTCCCATCTGGAAAGCAATATTCACAAAACCCAGGTATTTATTTAAGTTATCGTTTTTCATAATTTAAGCTGAAAAATCTTAATTGATCGGTTGCGGATATTCCTCTAAATTCTTCTGAATTTGTAAAATTCTATAATTTTCTGTTGAAATCTCTATAGCTTCTTTTTCAACTAAATAATCTTCATTTATTTCGAGCAACTCTGCAAAACCTTTCGCCCTGTTAAGATCTTCAAGGCCGTGTACCATTACAAAAACCGCTTCCGGATCATAAACATCTATAGAAACCGAAAGATGATTGTACTTAATTTCTGAAATCGCTGTTTCTATCTTTTCTTTTAAAGCTAAAGCCGCTTCCTCTTCTGAAACATCAAACTTATAAAGCAGTTTATAATTTTGCTGAAGACTATCGGTATTAAATTCTAAACCACTTAACTGCGGAATTGTTTTATTTAAAATTTCCTGCGCTTTTTTTCCTTCCTGCGTTTGCGGATAAGTTAAAGCCACATGATTCAATGCGCTTTTATAAGCTTCCAAACCTAAAAGTCTACCACTAGCCTGGGCTTTTAAAAGTTCCAGCTTAGGAACAATTGCATCCCCGGCAAATTCAGAGCTATATCTATTGGTTTCTGCAATTACCTCCTTGAAATTTTGTGCCTCGAAATCACGATAAAGTTCAGCGTAAATTGCTTCAGGAGAATTCTCATCCTCCAGGATGCTTTCAGGATTTAAAATATAAGCAGCGTAACGGGAATCTGGATAATTCTCCAAAATTTCCTGCTTTATTTCTTCAGCCTTAAAACTTTGATTTGTGGTTTGATAAATCTGATATAGATTATACATAGAAGGCAAAATAAGGCGCTCATCTGAAGACATTTCTAAAACAGCTTCCAATCTATCCTGCGCCATTTTATATTCCCTAAAATTCTCTTTATAAATTATTCCCAGTTGATAATACGCAAAATCCCTGTCCCGGGTTATGGTATCTAAAACCGCCAAATCGGTCGGGATCTGGTCAATGTAAGTATAAGGATCGAGCCTTGGATCATTATCTAAAACCTGTTGTGAAAGCCCGGCTTCTTCTGCTACCGCATCTTCGTTTTCAAAATTCACTTCTGCCCAGCGCCAGTTATCGGCTAGCGGCCGATCTCCCCACTGATTCAAAAATTCCTGTCTACCCTGTTGAACCCTGGCTTCATTATAAAAATAAAAAGTACGCGCTGAATTTTGCTGCTGCCCTGAAGATATGGCGGGCAAAGTTACAGGAAATACAGCTTTAGTATTATCGGCTTCTAACTGGGCACGCAAACCGGAAGTATAATCTTTAAAATAATCTAACTTTGCCGCAGGAGTCATTTGGCTCAATCGCAGGATGCTATCGTTTTTATAAGCTACGCCTTCATATTTTATAACGTCTTCTAAATTATCTCTTTTCTTTTTTATCGTTCTAAATTCCCTAAGTTTAGGATCCATCTCTGCCAGGGTACTGTCAAAATATTTGCTTGCCAATACATAATTGCTTTGGTCGAAATTAATATTTGCAAGAATTTCATAATTGATAGAGCGAAGATAAACATCACTGGCGGGTTCTCTTAGAGATTTCTTATAATAAGCTATTGCAGTTTCGGTAGAATCTAAACGATTATAATATTCGCCTATTTGAAAATAGATCTTATCTAAAAACGGCCTGTTCTCCCGATCTTCTTCTAATTCCCGAAGCATTTCCCGCAATTCATAATTATTACCCTGTCCCATTTCAAAATTACGTGCTTTTCGAACATAAGCATTGATCATATAAATCCTGGGAGATTTCCTGTTTAGCTCTATAACTTCATCAAAAGCAGAATTAGCCGCTGCAGTTTGCCCCAAGCGATTATAAAGCTGCCCCAGTATATAAAAATAGCGACCTTTTTCTTCATTTTTACCGGTAAACTCTGCAGCATTACTTAGCGGAACCACCGCACTGTCTAAATGCCGAAGATTGATATAGGCCTGGGCCATTGTAGCACTGGCATCGGCAATATCCTGTTCATCAAGATACTCCAGGTCCAACACTTTTTTAAGATTATTGATCGCAAGACGATTATTTTCAAGCCGCATATGCGTTTTTTCGCGCCAAACCCGGGCGTGAATAATATTGTTACTGGCAGGATAACGTCTTAGGATATAATTAAAAGCTTCCAGGGCGGGAATAAAACGCTGATCAAAATACCGGGCTTTTCCCAGCAATAAATAAGCTTCATCTATTTGCGGATTTCTTTCTTTTCCTTCTATCAACATCGAGTGACGCTGAATTGCTTTTACCGCTTTTTCTTCGGCATAACCAAAATTCTGATTTCGAACACTATCGGGCAAAACGATGTTTTCATCAATTTGCATACGTTCAATGGGTAGAATATCCCAGTAGTTATCGGAGTAGTTTTGGTTAAGCTCTTCCTTTCCCTGCTCCAGGCCAAGATTGCCGTTATACAGGGTATTATACTCTGTAGTAACCGCGTGCCAGTTCCGGTTTATAAAGGTGTTCTTTTTCCGTGAACAGCCAGCGATGCTTCCCACGAAAAGTATTAGTAGAATAAGTTTGGTAATTGTATTCAAAGTTAAGCGTTTCTCAATGGCTTTATAACTAAAAATCAGGTTGTTTAGTGTGCAAAAATACGCTTCTTTTTGCAAACGCAAATCAATTCATTATAGTTCTTCGGCCTGAGGAGCGGTTACTTCTTCAGAAAAATAACTCTCTAATTCACCTAAAGTAGCTTCAGAGGTTTTAATATCTTTTACCGGTTCACCCTTATCCAAAACCACAATTCGCTCACAAACTTCTGTCACGTGAATTAGGTCGTGGCTGGAAATTAGCACCGTAGTCTCCCTATTTTCAGTAAGTTCTTTAATAATCTTTTTTAAACGGATTTGGGTGGTAGGATCTAAATTGGCAAAAGGTTCATCTAAGATCACCACTTTCGGGTTTCCTATTAAGGCCGCTACTATTCCTGCTTTTTTCTGATTTCCTTTAGAGAGATCGCGCAAATATTTTTTCCGACCTAAAATTTCTCCGTGGAAAAAATCTTCAAAATTGGACAAAAACGAATCGATATCAGCTTTATTTGCCCCGCGTAATTCGCCAACAAAATAGAAGTATTCTTCCGGGGTTAAATATCCAATAAGAAAACTTTCGTCTATAAAAGAAGAAGTAAAAGGCTTCCAGTCTTCGCTTTGGCTTACCGTGATCTCGTGATTAAAGATATTACCAGTACTTGGTTGAATTAAATCCAGCAATAAGCTGAAAAAAGTTGTTTTTCCGGCCCCGTTATTTCCAACCAGGCCAAAACTTTCTCCTGTGGGGATATCTAGATGATCAATATTTAGAACTTTCGTTCCGCTGTATATTTTACTAAGATTCGTAGCTGTTATCATAATTATAAAATTTTATTCACCGGTTTGTTTAAAGCCGTCAATCATCGCGTATTTTCGTTTCCGGTAAACTCCCGCAATATATTCCATTAAGTTAGCTCGTAAAAGCAGACCCAGCACTCCCAGGCTTGCAAGTCCGATTATCGCTGCTTTAAAACCTATAAAGAATTCTAAAAGCCAGAAAATTAAAACGGGCACAACCATTAATGGAATTGACACTAACCATTGCGCAGCCCCTGTGCCCTGGTAGTTCATAAACGGGCTTTTATCCAGGTCTATCTTCTTTTTGTTGAACGAACCCGCATAGAGTAAAATAGGAACATTTACGCCAATATTGTACAAGGCAGCTACCATATTTATTAATAAAATGTTCCAGCCAAAATAAATATAAGGAGTGGTAAGAATAGCTAAAATTATTACGCTAAAGCTAATTAGCATTGCTTTAGAAGCCAGGTAATCTTTCAAAGGAATGTTTTGCGACATTATCATAGGATAATAAGACGCATCCCAAGACGGGATAAATTGCCCGAAATTGATCATAAAAATACCGGTCATAAATATGCCTATAAAAACATAGAAAGCCTCAAATTGATGGTAAGCATCGTTAGGATAAAAAAACAAACCGTAACCCAGCAAAATAAATGACATATAAATCGTGGTTTTTGGTCTTTTGTTCCGCCATATCAGTTTTAGGTCCTGCTGAAGAAACGGGGCAAGAGCTCCAAATTTTTTTGTCCATCCAAAATCCTTTGTATCGGCATCCTTTTGCTTCTGCTTTAACCCGGCATCCAGGTAAAATTTACTTTCCAGGTTATGTTGA
>DATFJA010000338.1:0-2555 GCA_035269545.1 Salegentibacter sp. | reverse complement strand
AACCCAGATCAATTGAGAAGACATGAAGATGTGCTTATTTTTGTTCGGGACTTCTTTAAGCAAAGTAAGCCTGTAGGCGCTATATGCCACGCAGCCTGGACTTTAATCAATGCAGAAGTTGTAAAAGGTAGAACCATGACTTCTTTTAATTCTATTAAAAAAGACCTGGAAAACGCAGGAGCGCTTTGGGTAGATAAAGAAGTAGTTGTGGATGAAGCTTTCGTAACTTCAAGAAATCCTGACGATCTACCGGCATTTAATGCTAAAATGATCGAGGAGATCAACGAAGGAAAACACGACTTACAACACGCATAATCCTAAATTGAGATATTAGAATGAAAAAGCCTGTCTGGTTAATTACCGGACAGGCTTTTTAAATATTCAAATTTTAGAATTTATGCTTTCTGAAGTTCGGCAGCTACCGCATTAACTTCGTCCATCACTCTTAGTAAATTCTCACCCCAAAGTTTCGCAATTTCCTCTTCGGTATAACCTCTTTTCACTAATTCTTTGGTGATATTTAAAGTTTCAGAAGCATCTTCCCAGCCATCAATGCCGCCACCGCCATCAAAATCTGAACTTATACCTACGTGCTCAATCCCTATTAGATCTACCATATAATCTATATGGTCTACAAAGTCTGAAACTCCTACAGGTTCAATTTCTTCTTTTAGTAATTCGATTTCGGGAGCCGCCTCAGCTCTAACTTTTTGATAATCGGCGTAGTAAGCATTTCTTTCAGAATTATTCAGAGCTCTAACGCTATCTCGCGGTAAAATCTCAAAACTCATTTTTTCTGCTTTTTCTTTATAAACGTTTTCACTTGCTTCAGAGAATGCTTTATCCTTTTCAGTATTTACATAAGCGCTAAAAGCAACGGTTTGCACCACCCCGCCGTGTTCTTTGAATAACATTAAAAGCTCATCATCTAAATTACGGCTGTGATTACAAAGCTCTCGTGCAGAAGAGTGGGAGGCAATAAGCGGGGCTTTAGAAAGCTCGAACATTTGTTTGATGGCTTCTTTTGAAGGATGCGAAACATCTATCATCATCCCTAAGCGGTTCATTTCGGTAATCACTTCTTTTCCTAAATCACTAAGTCCGTTATGGAGCCACTCGTCATTTTCCTCACCGGTATTAGAATCGCTTAATTGGCTATGACCCTGATGTGCAAGGGACATATACCTGGCGCCCAGATTATAGAATTTCTCAACATTTTCGATAGCCAGTCCAATAGAATAGCCATTTTCGACACCAATCATGGCAACTTTCTTTCCTTCAGAAACCAATTTGCGTACTTCATCAGAATTAGTTGCCAATCCTATTTTTTCAGGAGCAAAATCTTCTACCAGATCATGGATCGCATTAAACTTATTCATGGCATTATCATAGGCATCTTTAAAGCCTACCTCAGTAAGTTCATCCTGGCCGGTATATACAATAAACCAGGCAACATCAAGTCCGCCGGCTTCCATTTTAGGAAGGGTAACCTGGTTGCCCAGGTCCATGGTGTAATTCCTGTCTTCAGTGAAATTATTGATATTAATATCGGCGTGCGTATCTATGGTAATTATATTCTCGTGAATTTCTTTGGCTTTTTCCAACAGAGCTTCATCGCTATTTTGTTGAGCAAATGCCAAAGTTCCCGTAAATAGTAGGACAAGGCTAAAAAGTTTTAATTTCATAAGTAGTGTATTTCAATTTAGTGAAGCCCTGAAATTACTAATAAAAATTAAAGAATTAAATTGAATAACCTTTTTTGGTTAAAATTGATCCAGAAATGAAGCTAAATTACCATCGAAATTTATTTACAGCGTATTTGATTTTCGATTACATTTGATAGAATTTTCAATTATTCCATGAACAAATATATTATAGTTAATAAGCCTGAAAAGTGGAAGTTATCATTGGATAACATTGAGATTATTTCAGCGCAATCCTATCTCACCAACCCCGAATTTGCCAGGATTAGAAACGCGAGGATCTTTAATTTATGTAAAGATTATTCTTATCAGTCTAAAGGTTATTACGTTTCGCTTTTAGCCGAAGCCCGGGGTCATCTAGCGATTCCAACGGTAAAAAATATTGTGGATCTTAGAGAGCCAAAGTTGGTGAAAATAGTTTCTGAAGAGTTTGACGATCTAATGCAAACCAGCTTAAAAGGAATCAAATCGCAGGAATTTACCCTAAGTATTTATTTTGGTCAAAATGTGGCTCAAAAATATAAGGAGCTAAGTGCGATGTTTCATAGACATTTCCAGATCCCGTTCTTAAGGGTAAAATTCAATTTCACCACGAAATGGAATATTAAAAGCATTAAAGCGATTTCTGAAGCTGAAATTCCGCAAGAACATTTGGAAAGCATGTATGTGTTTGCAGCCCAATATTTTGCTAAAAAGCGCTACGATACTCCGCGAGCCAATACTGCTGATTTTGACCTGGCAATTCTAGTACAACCCGATGATCCGGCGCCACCAAGTAATGCTAAAGCATTAAAGAAATTTGTGGAGATCGCTGAAAAGATGAACTTCTATGTAGAAATAATTTCTCCTAAA
>DATFJA010000337.1:0-7843 GCA_035269545.1 Salegentibacter sp. | reverse complement strand
CGTAAGCCCAGCCTGCACCGGCCGTAAAAGTGTGGTAACGTAACATATCCATTACCCCAACGGCTGGTAAAGCCACTTTCATAAGATCTGGACGCTGCGTCATTGTTGCTCCAACTAAAAGTCCTCCGTTAGAACCACCACGAATGGCCAGGTAATCGCTGGAAGTATAATTCTCTTCAATTAAGTATTCCGCGGCAGCGATAAAATCATCAAAAACGTTTTGCTTTTTAAGTTTTATACCGGCATCGTGCCACTCTTTACCATATTCACCACCACCTCGAAGGTTTGGCACGGCATAAACTCCGCCTTGTTCCATCCAAATCGCATTTGCAGTACTAAAGGAAGGCGTTAAACTAACATTGAATCCTCCATAACCATAAAGCATGGTTGGGTTCTTACCATCAAGCTCAAGGCCTTTTTTATGAGTAATGATCATAGGGATTTTTGTCCCGTCTTTTGAGGTGTAAAAAACCTGCTTGCTTTCGTAATCCTCTGGATTGAATTTTATGTTTGGTTTGTTATAAACCTCAGAAGTTCCTTCTTCAATATTGTATTTGTAGATGGTACCTGGAGTTACATAATTGGTAAACGAATAATACAATTCTTCATTCTCCTTTTTAGTTCCAAATCCACCGGCAGAACCAATTCCCGGAAGTTCAACCTCACGAACCAGTTCGCCGCTATAATCGTATTGTTTCACTTCAGAAACCGCGTCTACCATATATTCGGCAAAGAAATAGCCGCCGCCGGTAGAAGGGCTTAATACGTTTTCGGTTTCTGGAATAAAGTCTTCCCAGTTCTCAGGAGAAGGGTTTGCAGCATCTACAGTCACAACCTTACGATTTGGCGCATCCATATTGGTAACGATGAATAATTTACTACCCTCGTTTTCTATTACGTAAGTGTCAGTTTTTTCATGGTCCAGAATGCTTACTAATTCAGGATTGGTTTTAGTAAGATCCATCATGAATAATTTTCCTCCGGAAGTTGAATTCCTGGCAGAAATAAATAGGAATCTATTGTCTTCTGAAACGTTCCCGCTTACATATCGGTGTTTTTGCTCCTCAGAATCTCCAAAAATCACTTTGTCGTCACTTTGTGGGGTTCCCAGTTTATGGTAGAACAACCTGTGCTGATCTGTTTTTGCCGAAAGCTCGCTGCCCTCAGGTTTTTCGTAGCTGGAATAATAGAAGCCATCATTATCTTTCCATGAAATTCCACTGAATTTTACATTCTGAATGGTGTCTTCTACACGTTCTTTATTTTCTGCATTTATAATGATTATTTTCCTCCAATCGCTACCACCTTCAGAAATTGCATAAGCGGCTTTACTACCATCTTTAGAGAAACTTAATCCGGCAAGGGAAGTAGTCCCGTCTTCACTGAATTTATTAGGATTGAGGAAAACTTCTGTCTCACCATCTTCACCTTTTTTTCTATAAACTACGTATTGGTTCTGTAAACCATCGTTCTTATAGAAATAAGTGTAATCGCCTTCTTCAAAAGGAGCACTTATTTTCTCATAATTCCATATTTCTGAAAGTCTTTTTTCAAGCTCTTTTTTATACGGAATACTGTTTAGGTAATCGAAAGTAACCTCGTTTTGGGCTTTCACCCATTCTTCGGTTTCTTCGCTACGATCGTCTTCCAACCAGCGATAAGGATCTTTTACTTCGGTTCCAAAATAATCGGTTACCGTATCTACTTTTTTGGTTTCAGGATAATTCAAACTGATTTCTTTTTCTGATTTAGAATCGTTGCAGGATGCCAGGACGGCGAGGGCAAAAATTCCAGGTAATGTTTTTTTCATAAATTATGTTTTGATACAAACAGTTAGTACTAAAAAATGCCTGTAAGTTACAATTTTACAGGCATTTGTTAGTTTTTTGTTTGCTACCGTTTACACCAATTTATTTTTAATCAGGTATTCAGCGATTTGAATGGTATTTGTAGCTGCGCCTTTCCTAAGATTGTCGGCTACTACCCACATATTTAAACTTTTTGGCTGCGAATAATCCCTTCTAATCCTGCCAACAAAAACATCGTCCTTTCCTTCAGCATAAATAGGCATCGGGTAAGTATTGGTGTCCGGGTTATCCTGTACGGTTACTCCTGGAAACTGATTTAGAATTTTTCTCACCTCGGCTTCGTCAAATTCATTTTCGAACTCTACGTTTACGGCTTCAGAATGTCCCCCAACCACTGGAATTCTAATCGCGGTGGCGCTCACCATTACCGAATCATCGCCCAGGATCTTTTTGGTTTCTTTGGTAAGTTTCATCTCTTCTTTAGTGTACCCGTTATCCTGGAACACATCGCAATGCGGCAAGGCATTCTTATGGATAGGATAAGGATAGGCCATTTCACCTTTTTCACCTTTGTATTCATTTTCTAATTGTTCCACCGCTTTTACGCCTGTACCCGTAATAGACTGGTAAGTGGAAACGATTACCCTTTTAATTTTAAAAGCATCGTGTAATGGCTTTAAGGCCATTAATAACTGAATTGTAGAACAGTTGGGATTGGCAATGATCTTGTCTTCTTTGGTCAACTCGGAAGCATTAATTTCTGGAATGACCAATTTTTTGGTATCGTCCATTCTCCAGGCTGAAGAATTATCTACTACCGTTGTTCCATTTTCAGCAAATTTTGGAGCCCATTCTAAAGAAGTTTCTCCCCCGGCTGAAAATAAAGCGATATCAGGTTTAAGGTCTACCGCAGTTTGCAAGCCAATTACTTCATATTCTTTTCCCTGAAAACTTAGTTTTTTTCCAACAGATCTTTCTGAAGCTACCAGGTATAACTCGGAAACCGGGAAATTCCTTTCGGCTAATACTTTTAACATTATCTCGCCTACCATTCCGGTGGCGCCTACTACTGCTATTCTCATAAGTCAATTTTTGTCATTCCCGTGAAGACGGGAATCTATTATCTTTCCTTTTGTCATTTCCGCATTTCGACTAAACTCCGGCGAAAATCTTATTTGGGCAATTTCTATTTTTGTTTAAAACAATGTTCTTAAAACAAGCCGCAAATTTATTATCCCCAACTTAACTTACATAGCCTCAGCCCTTAAAATTGAAAAGAATTATTGTTTTTAAACTAATTCGTGTTTTTCGTTAAAAAAAGACCCCACAGTATCCTGTGGGGTTTGGTTAAATTACGATTTATATAAAATGAGCAGTATAGCGGTGCTCGTATCTTCAAAAATTTTAAGTCGTACTATTCTGTTTTTTTAGCTCATCCCTAATTTGGGTAAGCAAGTCTTCCTGGCTTGGCCCTTTTGGCTCCACCAATTTTGGGGCTTCTTTTTCCTTTTTGGTCTTTTCGTAAGCCCGTAAAACCAAAAATATAAAAAATGCGACAATTATAAAATGAATAATGGTATCTATTAGATTTCCATAGGTAATTACAGCGGCTTCAGCAGCTTTTGCAGCTTCAAGACTTTCGTAAGAAGCGCCATCTAACGAGATAAATTTCTGCGAAAAGTCGGTCCCCCCGGTAATTAAACCAATAATAGGCATAATCACATCGGCCACTAAAGAAGCAATGATTTTGTTAAAAGCAGCACCAATGACCACCGCGGTAGCCAGGGCAATAATATCACCCTTGAGCATGAACTTCTTAAAATCCTGGATAAAACTCATGATAAATTCTGGTTAGGTTAGTAACTGGCCAAATTACACAATATTGCTTTAAAATTACTGTATAACAATACGTTTCACTCTTTGGGAAATTCCGGTAATAAGCTCATAAGATACCGTGCCTCCCTTAGCAGACAATTCAGGAACATGCTGGGGGCCACCAAATATTATTACTTCATCACCTTCTTCACATTCAATGTGGGTAACATCAACCATAATAATATCCATACAAACATTACCGACAATTGGAGCGTATTCCCCATTAATAAAAACGCCTGCTTTGCCGTGACCGTAAATACGTTTTATGCCATCTGCATGGCCAACTGGAAGCGTAGCTGTTCTTGTAGTTTTTTCAGCTTTAAAAGCCCTACCATAGCCTACCGTATCTCCTTCTTCTAAATGCTGTATTTGAGAAATAACCGACTTTAATGTGCCAACAGGTTTGAGTTTTTTGTTGAGATTTTCGTCATTGGCAAAACCATAGAGTCCCAGGCCACTTCTAACCATAGAAAAAGTGGCAGAAGGATAATTAAAAACAGCTGAAGTATTACAAAGGTGTACAAGTGGTTCGTAGCCAATATCATCTAGAAGCTTACCTGCCAGAACTTTAAATTTATAAATTTGAGAAAGGGTGAATTCCCTTTCCTTCCAATTTTCGCTGGCCGCTAAATGCGAAAAGACAGAAGCTATCTTCACCGATTTGGTTTTATTCAATTTCTCCGGAATATGATGATAGTCGGCTTCTGTAAATCCCAGACGGTTCATTCCCGTATTAAATTTTAGATGCACCGGATAATCTTTCTGCTTTTGCTCTTCTGCAAGATCGATAAAAAGCCGAAGTGTTCTAGCGCTATATAAATTAGGCTCCAGGCAATGTTTTATAATTTCAGGGTAATTAACGGGTTGGGGGTGTAGTATTAAAATAGGTTTACTTATTCCGGCTTTTCTAAGGCGAATCCCCTCTTCGGTATAAGCCACCGCAAAATAATCTGTGCCTAATTCTTCTAATTTATGAGCTATTGCTACAGAGTCATTTCCGTAGGCATAAGCTTTAATGACCGACATAAATTTAACGCCGGGTTTTAACTGCGATTTTATGGTTTTAAAATTATGAGCTAAGGCGTTCAGGTCTATTTCCAGAACGGTTTCTTCGGCTTTAGGCATTTTTTTTCTTTAAATTAGCTTCCAATTCTTCGGCATCGTTTACATCTAATTTCTTAACCCGCTCTCTAAGCATTGCTTTATAATAAGCACCGCGACTTAAAGGTTCGTATTCTTCATTTTCACCCAGAAATACCAGATCGTCATTAGTCGCTTTACGGTAACTAAATTGTGCCAGGTTTCCGGTTCGGGTGCATACAGCGTGTACCTTTGTTACATATTCTGCAGTCGCCATAAGATAAGGCATTGGGCCAAAAGGATTCCCTTTAAAATCCATATCTAACCCAGCTACTATTACCCGAATTCCCCTATTTGCAAGATCATTGCAAACCGTCACGATTTCATCGTCAAAGAACTGGGCCTCGTCTATTCCTATTACATCACAGCCATCAGCCAAAATCCTAATATTGGATGCAGATGGGACGGGTGTTGACCTAATTTCGTTAGAATCATGAGAAACCACCATTTCCTCGTCATAGCGCGTGTCTATTGCGGGTTTAAAGATTTCTACGTTTTGTTTGGCGAACTGTGCTCTTTTTAAACGGCGAATTAGCTCTTCGGTCTTGCCAGAGAACATACTGCCGCAAATAACTTCTATCCAGCCAAATTGCTCTTTGTGATTTACTGTATTTTCGAGAAACATTTTGTAATTTTCAAATCGAAATGGGAACTTGCCCTTTTTGCTAAAGGTGGAACAAATTTATTAAAAATACAAGCCATTGGCGGCTTGGAACTGCTAAAGTTATTAAACCAGACTAAGGCACTTTTTTTGTTAGTGCTATATCGAAACTAGAGAGACTTTAAATAAAAGCAGGTTCATAAATATTGCTGAAAAATGAAAAATAGACTTAAAAGAGAGTTAGTAAAACTTGCCGAAGAAATAATTTCGGAAAAAGAAAATATGGATACTAAAGCGCTAAAACTAAAAGCAGCGACTTTGTATGAGCAGCTTTCTATATTGTATTTTACCGAAAAAAATCTTGAGGCATTTGAAGTTCCTGAAGCCACACCAACGCCTAAGATCGAGAAGAAAATTCAGGCTAAAGTACCAATACAACAAGAACGTGACGATTACGCACCAGATGGAACCGAATACCGGGAGGATGCCGATGCTATTACCGAACCAAATACCGAAAAGATAAAAGATATTGTAGCACAGATGCCTGCGGAATCCCAGCGGGTAGATGAGCTTATCGAACAGGCTAATCCCAAACCACAATCTCCCCCGGCACAACAGCAATCTCTCCAGATGGATGAGGAACCACCAAAGCCAAAAACTGAAGCGCCCAAAAATGATTTTAGAAATATTGGCGTAGATTATGATAATCTCCCCGATTTTGAACCTTTAAATAACAGGCAAAAAGAGCAGAAACCAAAATCTGTAAATGACAGGCTGAAGAAAGGAATCAATATTGGCCTAAACGAACGACTCGCATTTATAAAAAATCTTTTCGACGGGAATTCTTCAGACTATAACAGGGTACTTTCCCAGTTAAATACCTTCAGTTCTTTCGATGAAGCTCAAAAATTTATCCAGTTGGTAGTAAAGCCAGACTATAATCACTGGCAGGGAAAAGAGAATTATGAGGAAAGATTTATGGCCAAAATTGAGAACAAATTCATTAATTAAATTCGTTTAAATGGGGAAATTATTCCTGGTTCCAACACCAATAGGAAATTTGGACGATATGACTTTTAGGGCGGTAAAGGTGCTAAAAGAAGTGGATACTATTCTTGCTGAAGACACCCGAAATAGCGGGAAACTTTTAAAGCATTTTGACATTGGTACGCATATGCAAAGTCACCATATGCATAATGAACATAAAACAGTAGATCACATAGTTGAAAGGATTAAAAGCGGCGAAAATATAGCGCTGATAAGTGATGCCGGAACTCCTGCAATTTCAGATCCCGGGTTTTTATTAACACGAGCTTGTGTTGAAGCAGGCATAGAAGTAGATTGTCTTCCGGGCGCTACAGCTTTTGTTCCTGCTCTTGTAAATAGTGGTTTTCCTAATGATAAATTTATTTTTGAAGGTTTCTTGCCGGTAAAAAAAGGCCGGCAAACGCGCTTGAATTTACTTGCCGAAGAAACCAGAACCATGATTTTTTACGAATCACCCCATAAATTGCTAAAAACCTTAAAACATTTTTCAGAATATTTTGGCGAAGACAGGCCGGTTTCGGTTTCCCGTGAAATCACCAAACTACACGAAGAAACGATTCGTGGTACGGCTGCTGAGGTACTTCAACATTACACCAATAAACCGCCAAAAGGTGAAATTGTAATTGTGGTAAAAGGAAAATCTTAATGCAGCAATTGCTAAAAGAAGCCAGGGCCTGCAAATTTTGTGAAAAACATCTGCCGCTTGGAGCAAAGCCCATAGTTGAAGCGACTCAAAAATCTAAAATTATTTTAATAAGTCAGGCGCCGGGAAGAGTAGTCCATGAATCGGGCATTGCCTGGAATGATCAAAGCGGAAAAAAGCTTCGGGAATGGCTTGGAGTAAACGAAACTACTTTTTACGATAATAATAATTTTGCTATTCTTCCTATGGGGTTTTGCTATCCCGGGAAAGCCAAAACCGGGGATGCGCCACCCCGCAAAGAATGTGCACCAATGTGGCACGATACTATTCTTTCCGAATTAAAAAATGTTGAACTCACCATTCTAATTGGAGCTTACGCAGCAAATTATTACCTGCCCGGGAAATTAAATCTAACTGAAAAAGTAAGTGCCTACCTGGATTTTCTACCTGATTATTGGTGTTTACCACACCCTTCGCCGGTGAACCGTTTTTGGAGAAGCAAAAATCCCTGGTTCGAAGAAGAGGTGGTACCCAAATTACAAACCAGGATTCATAAAATTATAGGTTGATTGACTCGATAATCGAGATTTGAATGCTCCGTCTCGATATTCCGGAATACCCCAAAATCGAAAAATTCCATTTAATGTCTCGTTAGTTTGCTTTGAGGAAGTTTACTAACTAATTTAATATTACTTGCTACTCACCAAATCAACAAAATCAAACTTTTTT
>DATFJA010000336.1:0-8829 GCA_035269545.1 Salegentibacter sp. | reverse complement strand
GTTTGCTCAAAAGTGTCAAGGTTATAGATCAAACCTTCCTTTTCGCGCCAGGTAAGCAAGTAAAGTTTGTTATTAAGAATGGTAAGTCCTTCGCCAAAATAAGTATCCTCCAGGTTGATCTTATTTAAAACTTCGCCGGTTTCTAGATCGAGTTTTCTTAAGGAAGAATTTCCATATTGCCCGGTGCTTTCGTATAAAGTATCCTCGTAAAATTCTAAACCTTGCGTATAAGCTTCACTATCGTGTGGATATTCCTTAATAACTTTATAGGTATAAGCTTTCGGCGCTTTATTGTTATAAATTTTCAGTTCGTCACTAATAGTATCGGTTTCTCCTTCAGAAAAAACGATGGCTTCCAGTTTTTGGCGTCCTAATTTTGTGTTTTCTAGAGAAACTGAAAATGAAGTTTCCGCGGTTAGGGTTTTTAAATATTTCTGCTGAAAAAATAAGCGAATAGAATCTATTTGGCGGTCTTTTAGATTTTCAATCGAGCCTTGAATCGTCTCGCCAAGTTGAAATTCAGTCTTGTTTTCGTCAGTTTTCAACTTAAAATAAGAAGTTTTTTTATCGGAATTACTTCCGCAGGAAAAAATAATTAAGCCTAATAATAACAGGCACAGGAACTTAAATTTATTCATTGATTCTTTGCATTAAATACCTTGCTAAAATACTTAATTCACTTCAAAAAATACTTGCGCAAAGTAGGAAAGATTGTATATTTGCAGCGGCAAGTCCCACACAACCAGCTCCTGCTGAATCCCCCAGGGCGGGAACGCAGCAAGGGTAGGCGGTCGTAGCGGTGTGATGTGGGTAGCTTGCCATTTTTTGTTTCTAAAAGGTTCCAAATTTTATCGCATCTTTGCAGCCTATGAAAACAAATGCATCTCCTCAAAAAGTAGTGCTTATAACCGGAGCCTCTTCCGGAATCGGAAAATCTATAGGCGAATATCTCTCTAAAAATAATTTTAAAGTTTACGGCACCAGCCGAAATCCTTCAAAGATTTCTCATCCACCTTTTGCTATGGTTGCTTTAGATGTAACCAAGAAAGAAACTATTGCTGCTGCTATAGAACAAATAGTTGCTGAAGAGGGTAAGCTCGATGTGCTTATTAATAACGCTGGCGTGGGAATTACAGGGCCTATTGAGGAAACTCCAGATGAAGAAATAGCCAAAGCTTTTGAAACCAATTATTTTGGACCTATAAAAGTGATAAAAGCGGTTTTGCCTGAAATGCGAAAGCAAAATAGCGGATTAATTATAAACGTTACTTCTATTGCAGGTTATATGGGTTTACCTTATCGCGGAATTTATTCTGCTTCAAAAGGAGCTTTAGAACTAACTACAGAAGCTTTTAGAATGGAATTAAAAGACTTCAATATAAAAATGACCAATGTGGCACCGGGTGATTTTGCTACTAATATTGCTGCCGGTCGTTATCATGCACCGGTGCTGGAAGATTCTCCGTATAAAGAGCCATATGGCAATACCCTGAAATTGATGAATGAAGATGTTGATGCCGGGAAAGACCCATTTGTAATGGCTAAAGCGGTGCATAAAATTATCCAGCAAAAAGATCCTCGTGGGCATTATAAAGTAGGGGAAGCGCTCCAGAAATTTTCGGTAGGTCTAAAGCGAATTTTGCCCGATAAAATTTATGAAAAAATGCTGCTTAAGCATTATAAATTATAAATTTGCGAACAACATATAAACAAACAACTACAGATTATGAAATTTTTTATTGATACCGCGAATCTTGATCAAATAAGGGAAGCGCAACAACTTGGCGTTTTAGATGGTGTAACTACCAATCCATCTCTTATGGCAAAAGAAGGAATTACCGGAAAAGATAATATTTACAAGCATTATAAAGAGATTTGTGATATTGTAGATGGAGATGTAAGTGCCGAGGTGATCGCAACTGATTTTGACGGGATAGTTAAAGAAGGTGAGGAGCTTGCCCAATTGCACGAACAAATTATTGTAAAAGTTCCTATGATCAAAGAAGGAATTAAAGCAATAAAATATTTTAGTGATAAGGGGATTAAAACCAACTGTACTTTAGTTTTTTCTGCCGGCCAGGCTTTGTTGGCTGCTAAAGCGGGAGCAACGTATGTTTCTCCATTTATTGGGCGTTTAGACGATATCTCTACAGACGGACTTAACCTTATTGCTGAAATTAGATTGATTTACGACAACTATGGTTTTGAAACTGAAATCCTTGCAGCTTCTGTGCGTCACACTATGCACGTATTAGAATGTGCGAAATTGGGTGCAGATGTTATGACCGGTCCATTATCTTCTATTGAAGGTCTTTTAAAACATCCACTTACAGATATTGGTTTGGAGAAATTCCTTGCCGATTATAAGAAAGGAAATCAGTAAGATTCCTGATTAAGATTTACAAGAAAGGCTATTTAAGATTTTTTAATTACCGTCATCCTGAACTTGTTTCAGGATCTAATATCTAGGAAGTTAGAAGCTGAAACAAGTTCAGCTTGACGTGAGATTTTAATATCTTAAATAGCCTTTCTATTTATTCAGAAATTCCAGGATCTGTCTTTCAAAATTAGGCGTATTGAGCTGGGCTTCTCCATTGATTATCGTACCGTCAGTATCCAGGAAAATGAGCTTGTTAAGGTAATTCTTGAGTAAATTGATATTAATATCAGCAGAGCTTAATTTATATTGCCTTTTCATATTCATATCATAGGCTCGAACAGTATTCTTCCAGGATTGTTTAGCACCTTCATCAATATTTATCCCTACGAATTCCAGTTCGGGATATTTCTGTATAAGATTTGAAATTATTGCGTGCTGCCATTTATAATGTTCCGGTGCTTCCAGAGACCAATGATAAGTAACAATAGGTTTATTTGAAATATCTTCTAAGCGAACTATTTCATCTTTAATGTTCGTTAAAGGTATGTCGCCAATATTGTTTCCAGGTAGTAGGTTTTTTTGAATATTAGCCATCTTTTTTAGTTCCGGGAGGTTGTTCCCATTAAACTCTATGGCTTCGAGAATGTTTAGAATACTGTCAATCTTTTCAGCACTATCAGAGAAAGTAAGTCCCTGGATCGCCAATCTGTTTATAAAAATGTTTTTTATCTCATTTTCCTCAATCAAAGAATCAGCGAGATTAATTCGGTAGCTGATATTTTCTATAGAATGAAGTTCGAAACAATTAGAATTAGTATCAAATTCATCAAGGCAACGTTCAATAGAGCGAGTTCTTAGGTGATCATCAATAAAATTTAAATATCCATAATATTCTTTGAGTTGAATATCATTAAAGTCCAGATCTTCTCGGAAGTCATTAAAATCATCCGGAATCTGTTGGGCTAACTCATTGTAATATTTTTTCACTAAAAAAGTGTAGCGTTCTCGAAGATGATAAAAATCGTAGTCTATACTATTATTGGCTAGCTCCAGGAAAGGTTTAGAAAACTTTTCTTTTTCATTTAAAGCCTTTAATTTGTTTTTCCTTGATTTCTTTATGGAATCGGTGATTTTAGCAAATTCGTTAGGGTTGATTTTATAATAGGAAAGCATCATATTATTGTTCCTCTCGTTATTAAGGAACATATCGAGCAAAAAACTACTTTTTTCTGCTCCAGAACCACTAAAATTCAGAGACTCGTCAAATTGCATAGTATTCAACCATACCAAAACACTGTCACCGGGCTCCAAATACATAATCTGGTTCTCGGGTGGATGCTTAAAACTATAGATTCCCGGTTCAATATCTTCCAGCTTTTTCCCAAATTGATTATTCTGATCTAAAAAAAGTGTATCAATGGTTTTATTGTCTTTAGAAAGAACAAAATAGGGATTATAGGGGTTCATTATTTGCCCTCCAATAAAAGTTCCTTCCCGTTCTTTTTTGGGATCATTGCAACCGGTAAAAAGAAAACTTCCGATAAGAAAAAAAAGTAAATTGTATTTCATGTAGATCTTTAAGAACTTAAGGGCTCGGGATGTGCTATACCTTGCAATGAAAGCAAATATAGCCAGAGCCGTATATCCCGGATGTTAATCGGGAGTTAAAAGAATAATAAAAACGTTAATCTTTAGATAAGTCTTTAAGTTTGGTTATTTTTGCAAAAATTTACAAATTCTATTTTTATGCTTTCAGTATCAAATCTTTCGGTTCAATTTGGCAAGCGTGTCTTGTTTGATGAAGTGAACACCACTTTCACCCAGGGCAACTGCTATGGAATTATTGGAGCCAATGGCGCCGGAAAATCTACATTTTTAAATATCCTCTCCGGAAAATCTGAGCCAACTTCTGGCCATGTGAGTCTGGAGCCGGGTAAAAGAATGTCTGTACTGGAGCAGAATCACAACTTGTACGACGATACCCCTGTATTGGAAACCGTGATCCTGGGAAATCAACCACTGGCTAAGATCAAGAAGGAAATGGATGAAATCTATATGAAAGAAGATTTCAGCGATGCCGATGGAGAAAGAGTTGGTGTTCTACAGGTAGAATTTGAAGAAATGAACGGCTGGAATGCTGAAAGTGATGCAGCCTCTTTGTTGTCTAATTTGGGAATAAAAGAACAATATCACGCCACATTAATGAAAGATCTGGATGGTACACAAAAGGTAAGGGTGCTTTTGGCACAAGCGCTTTTTGGAAATCCAGATGTACTAATTATGGATGAGCCTACCAACGATTTGGATTACGAAACCATCTCCTGGTTAGAGCATTTCCTGGCTAATTATGATAACACGGTGATCGTGGTTTCTCACGACCGTCACTTCCTGGATGCTGTATGTACCCATATTTCTGATATTGACTTCGGAAAAATAAATCATTTCAGTGGTAATTATACTTTCTGGTACGAATCATCTCAACTTGCCGCAAGGCAGCGTGCTCAGCAGAATAAGAAAGCTGAAGAGAAGAAGAAGGAATTACAGGAATTTATTCAACGTTTTAGCGCTAACGTAGCCAAATCTAAGCAAGCTACTTCCCGTAAAAAAATGATTGATAAATTAAATATTGAAGACATAAGACCTTCAAGTAGAAGGTATCCTGCAATTATATTTGAACGCGAGCGAGAAGCCGGAGACCAGATCTTAAATGTAGAAAAACTGGAAGCATCTATAGAAGGCGAAACGCTTTTTAAAAATGTAAACATCAACCTTGCAAAAGGGGATAAGGTTGTGGTTTACTCACGAGATTCTAGAGCTACAACGGCTTTTTATGAAATTATAAATGGTAATCAGAAACCAGTATCTGGTAAATATTCATGGGGAGTTACCACTTCTCAATCTTATCTTCCGCTAGATAACTCAGAGTTTTTTGATAATGATCTTACTTTGGTAGACTGGCTTAGACAATGGGCTAAAACCGAAGAAGAAAGAGAAGAGGTATATATACGCGGATTTTTAGGTAAAATGTTATTTAGTGGGGAGGAAGCTTTAAAAACTTCCAGGGTTCTTTCCGGAGGTGAAAAAGTACGTTGTATGTTAAGCCGAATGATGATGATGAGAGCTAACATTGTGATGTTAGATGAACCTACAAACCACCTTGACCTGGAATCTATTACCGCTTTTAATAATTCGCTGAAGAATTTTAAAGGAACAGTATTGTTCACCACACACGATCACGAATTTGCACAAACAGTTGCTAACCGTGTAATTGAATTAACACCTGGTGGAGCCATAGATCGTTATGCTACTTTCGATGAATACATGAGTGATAAAAAGATTAAAGAGCAACGTGATAAAATGTATGCTGTAGAGGCTTAAGCTGCTAACCGATACTTGAAAACTGACAGACTGAAATAAGTCTAGAATATTATAAAATAAAAACCCGGTACAATTTACCGGGTTTTTTGGCTAATTAAACTAAATTACAAACTATCTAAATTCTTTAGAACATTCCACCGCCATTGGCTTCGTTGTCGTCTCTTTGTTTTCTTTTTAGAGCCCTGTTTTTTCCGCCTCCAAATCGGTATGAAAACCCTATAAAAACGTTTTGAGTTTCTCCTTTAAACCTTCCTTCCTGAGGTAAAGGTCTTCCATTGGTAAAGCTGAATTCCTGCGTATCGAAAACATCATTGAAATTAAGACTGAGCGTAGCTTTGCCATCCATAAAGGAATATCGACCTCCCAAATTCATAAAATACATTGGGTCCATATCCATTTGAAGGTTTTTAGCTTCACTTCTATAGAAACCGAAAAGTTGGAAGGTAAGTTTATCGGTAGCTTTAAAACTATGGTTGGTTCTAAAGGTCCACGCAGTATTGTCGGTTTCTAAATATTCTGTGCCAACCACACCTTTTAATTTCTGACTGTATAATTCGAAATTTGTATTGGTGCTCCACCACTTAGTAAATTTATAATTGGTGCCAAGCTCTAGGCCGTAAGCATTATTGTCTTCGAAATTGTCAAATTGCAATAACAATGAACCTTCCTCAGTTGGATCTTCTACAAATACCTGGCTAATTTCATCGTTTATATTTCTGAAGAAAACTCCTGCCGATAAACTTCCTTTTTTAGTAAATTTTCGGGTGTAGTTAAACTCCAGTGAATTGGTGAACTGTGGATCTAATTCAGGATTCCCGGAAACCGTTAATCGTGGCGTACTGATCTCTCGAATAGGACTAACCTGCCCAAAACCGGGTCTATCTACTCTTCGGCTATAACTTAATTGATAAGAATTTGTTTCACCTGGCGTGTAACTTAGAAATCCGCTGGGATAAATATTGAAGTAATCGTCACTAAAAACATTGTCACCATTGAAAATTGCATCCACGCTAAAATTTTCTAATCTGGCGCCAAGCTGATAAGCCCATTTTTCAAAATTCTGTCCGTAAGTAGTGTAAAATGAATAAATATCTCTTTTGTATTGATAGGTAGCGGCGTTTAGAAAATTGCTGGTAGTGGTATAATCGTTATCGGTATCCAGCAGCCGGGCTTCAGCACCAATTTCTAACTTGCTATTCTCAGAAAGCGGATTTTCGTAATCTATATTGGCTATAAAATTTTCCCTAATTTCTTTCACGTGGTCGCGGTAACTTTCCAAACCATTAGTATTGCCTTCAAAAACAAAGACTGAATTTTCGTCTTCATCGAAATTATTATAATCTGCTTCGAATAAGATTTTATGGCCCTCCTTATTAAATTTTCTATCGTAAGCAAAGTTGTAGGAGCTATTGATATTATTGAAATTGGCATCAAGGTTTTGGGTTAAATTAAGTTCCGGGCTGTTCGGGTAGATAATTCTTAAGGCTCCCAGGGGCCCGCCGTCATAATGGTTTTGATTTGTGTAGAACGAAAATGTATTCTTATCGTTCAGGTAAAAATCTATCCCCAGTTTGTATAAATAAGACTCTCTCCTATTGGTTATATTGAAAGCCTGGCGGTAATTATCTTCGGTGAAATTAATTCTCCCCTGGTTTTCGCGATCTCCAAATTGTGCGCCAAAATTTCCGTAGAAATTCACTTTGCCTTTTCGGTAGTTTAAGTCTAAAGAGCCATTATATCTTGTGTTTTCGCCAACAGTTACTCCAGTATTCAAATTGCCATTAAATCCATCTTTGGCATTTTTGTGAAGTACAATGTTGATAATTCCGCTCATTCCTTCCGGATTATATTTAGCCGAAGGATTTGTAATTAACTCAATAGTTTTGATGGAAGTAGATGGAATTTGTTTTAGCAGTTGCGCAGGATCCATGTTAGTAGGTTTTCCATCTATAAGTATGCGAACATTAGAGTTTCCGCGGAGCGCAATATTACCATTCTGGTCTACATTAACCGAAGGAACATTGTTCATTATTTCAGAAGCACTGGCGCCGGTGGTAGTAAGATCTTTCCCAACATTTATTACTTTTCTATCTATTCGTTGCTCTATAGTAGTGCGTTCTGCAACTACAGTTACGCCATCCAGCATCGCAACATCGGGCTCCAATTTTATATTGCCGAAATTGTAGCTTTTTTGATTTTTGGTAATTTTAATTTCTTTAGAAAAAGATTTATAACCCATAAACTGCACCTTAAAGGTGTAGGTGCCATTGGGTATTTTTTCTATACTAAAAGTTCCATCGGCAGCAGAGGTATTTCCCGAAACCAGGTTGCCTTCCATATCGGTAATACTTATGGTAGCGTAAGGAATGGGTTCTTCCAGGTCGCCATCCATTACGGCACCCGAAATGTTACCCACGGGTTCGTTGGCCATTGCAGTATAACTACCTATACATAATACTAGAATTAAAAATAACTGTTTCATTTTTTGATTGATTTTGATGATTAGCTTGTTTAAGATAAATCCTTGTAATACATATTACCTAAATCTATTCTTTGGTAAATTCTTAGTTTTGATGATTAAAATTTACCGGTTTTGATTGATGAAAGACCCCGTTAAATTGTTATACATTATACCTTGTATAACATAATTAGAGAATATAAGCTTTTATATTTTTTAATCTTTCTCTTACTATAAAGACGAGCAGAATTATGAAATGTTACAGTTTTTTGAAAAGAATTTAAATAAAAGAGGCTGCCTTAATAAAAACAGCCTCAAGGTAAGTTGCCGGTTTACTAACCATCACATCTATATTCCAGCAAGCTTATCTATACCAAAGACTACTTAAAAGTATATTTGTTACACTTAGGCCTAAACCGTAGCTTTGCTATATGGAAAAGAAAACTTTAGTACTTGGAGCCTCATTAAATCCGGCACGATATTCTAATATTGCCATTAAAAGATTGGTTAAATATAATCAACCAACGGTGGCTATTGGATTACGCAAAGGAGAAGTGGAAGGAGTGAAAATTGAAACTGAGAAAATTCCATTTCAGGATATTGATACGGTGAC
>DATFJA010000335.1:0-3177 GCA_035269545.1 Salegentibacter sp. | reverse complement strand
TCAGTTTTGTAATTTACTTTTTGTGAAAAATCAAACAGGTTGAAGATTTTTTGCATCAGAATATAATTTTAACAGCTATTGGAAAGCGGAATCTTTTCCGCAGAAATAATTTCGAAATTTAATTAAAATGAAACCTTAACTGCCTAGGGCGGAGTAAGTGGAGACGAATATATGTTTCTTCTTTGCTTCATAAGAGCCGGCAAAATTAGCCAATTATTTTTAATAGAAAAGTTTAGGGCAACTTAAGTAGTAATTTTTAATGCTTTGGTAATATGAAGGTGCCTGATTATCAATTTAATAATTAATTTTGCCTTTAAATTACTGTAAAGGTAATTTCAGAAATAAATTCAGGTTAAAAGAAGATAACTGTTAGCTATTCCTCTTACCTTTGCATAAAATTTATCAGAATGGCACATAAAGCAGGATTTGTAAATATTATAGGTAATCCCAATGTGGGAAAATCTACCCTTATGAATGCTTTTGTAGGCGAAAAATTGTCTATTATCACCTCTAAGGCGCAAACTACACGTCACCGTATTTTGGGAATTGTAAATGGTGAAGATTTCCAGATGCTTCTTAGCGATACCCCGGGAATTATAAAACCGGCGTACGAGTTGCAAGAATCTATGATGGGTTTCGTTAAATCTGCTTTTGAAGATGCCGATGTTTTGGTGTATATGGTAGAAATTGGTGAAAAGGAACTTAAGGATGAAGCCTTTTTTAATAAAATAATTGCAACCGATATTCCCATTCTTCTATTGCTGAATAAAATTGATAAATCTAACCAGGAAGAACTGGAAGGGCAGGTACAACTCTGGAAAGAGAAAGTGCCTAATGCCGAAATTTTCCCCGTTTCCGCACTTGAAGGATTTAATGTTGCCGAAGTTTTTAACCGACTTATTGAGTTATTACCTGAATCTCCTGCATTTTACCCAAAAGATACGCTTACCGATAAACCCGAGCGCTTCTTTGTAAATGAGATTATTCGCGAAAAGATCTTAATGCATTACAAAAAGGAAATCCCGTATGCCGTAGAAATCGATACGCAGGAATTTTTCGAAGAAGAGAAGATTATTAGAATGCGAAGCGTGATTATGGTAGAGCGTGAGACTCAAAAAGGAATTATTATTGGGCATAAAGGTGCCGCTCTAAAAAGAGTTGGTGTTGAAGCCCGGAAGGACCTTGAAAAATTCTTCGGAAAACAAGTTCATTTAGAACTTTATGTGAAAGTGAATAAGAATTGGAGAAGCGACCAGCGCCAGTTGAAGCGTTTCGGATATAATGAATAATTTTCTCAACTAAAATTTTAAAGTCTATTACAGGAAATTCAATTCAAAAAACTTCAATTTTCTGCCAGGGAAACTTCCGTTTTCTAAGTTTCGGGTAAACCCGAATTTTTACACTAATTTTGCAAACAATTACATTCTCTGAATATACTTAGGGAATAAAACCTCAATGAGGGATTAAAGAATATATATTATGGGCAATATTGTAGCCATTGTAGGAAGGCCAAACGTTGGGAAATCTACGTTTTTCAATAGATTAATTCAACGCCGCGAGGCGATTGTAGATTCGGTTAGTGGGGTTACCCGTGATCGTCATTATGGAAAATCTGATTGGAACGGGCGTAACTTTTCCCTTATAGATACCGGCGGTTATGTAGTAGGAAGCGACGATATTTTTGAAGCCGAAATAGACAAGCAGGTAGAACTTGCCATAGATGAAGCCGACGCCATTATTTTTATGGTAGATGTTGAAAGTGGGGTTACCCCAATGGATGAAGATGTTGCGCAATTACTTAGAAAAATAGATAAGCCCGTTCTTCTAGCGGTAAATAAAGTAGATAATAATAAAAGACTGGAAAATGCAGTCGAATTTTATTCTTTAGGTCTGGGTGAATATTTTCCAATTGCCAGTACAAACGGCAGTGGTACTGGAGATTTACTGGATGCTCTAATTGAAGCATTACCGGTAAATGAAGCTGAAGAAGAAACAGAATTACCAAGATTTGCCGTAGTAGGTCGTCCTAACGCGGGAAAATCTTCTTTTATAAATGCATTGATAGGCGAAGAACGTTATATTGTTACAGATATAGCTGGAACTACCCGCGACGCGATGGATACCAAGTATAATAGGTTTGGGTTTGAATTTAACCTGGTAGATACTGCTGGGATTAGAAGAAAATCTAAAGTAAAGGAGGATCTTGAATTTTACTCAGTCATGCGCTCGGTTCGTGCCATAGAAAATTGCGATGTGTGCCTGGTAATCCTTGATGCAACCCGTGGATTTGACGGACAGGTTCAGAATATCTTCTGGCTGGCGCAAAGAAACCGAAAGGGAATTGTGATCCTGGTAAACAAATGGGACCTTATAGAAGAAAAGGAAACCAATAGTATGAGAGATTTTGAAGCCAAAATTAGGCGTGAAATAGAACCTTTTACAGATGTTCCTATTGTGTTTATGTCGGTGCTTACCAAGCAAAGAATCTTCAAAGCTATTGAAACAGCAGTCACTGTTTTTGAAAATCGCAGTAAAAAAATTAAAACCCGGGAGCTTAACGATGTGATGCTTCCGATAATAGAGCAAAATCCGCCACCGGCTTATAAAGGCAAGTACGTGAAAATTAAATTTTGCACGCAATTACCGACACCACAGCCACAATTTGCTTTTTTCTGTAATCTTCCACAATATGTTAGGGATCCTTATAAACGATTTATAGAGAATAAGTTAAGAAAGGAATTTGATCTTACGGGAGTGCCAATCTCAGTGTACTTCAGGAAAAAATAATTTTCCTGTTAAACTTTGTAACAAATCGAGAGTCTAACTACCAATATAGTTAGTGAGGCATTTCTTTGTCTTGATTTATTCAACGTTTAACACCTATACTCTAAATGAGAATTTTACTTTCCCTTGCCTTGCTTTTCCTGGCAGGAAATTTAACTGCCCAAAATTTTGAAATAAATGGTAAAGTAACCGGCCCACAAGAGGAACCGCTTGAATCAGCCACGGTTTACCTGGAAAAACCTGCAGACAGTAGTTTGGTTACTTATACTATTTCAGATAATTCCGGGGCATTCCAACTTGCCGGAAATGGTGGTCTCGAAGTAGCTAATTTACTTATCTCCTATGCCGGATTTAAAACCTATAGCCAGAAATTAGAAATTGATGAAAAACTCA
>DATFJA010000334.1:0-2173 GCA_035269545.1 Salegentibacter sp. | reverse complement strand
CATTCCCCAATGAGTAATTAAAAGCGGTCCTTTACTTTCTAAACTGACTTTTTTAGAATTTATTTTCACCTCGGCCTCTGTAGCAATTCCCGGTAAATCTTTAATTCGGTCATCTTGAATATTGAAGGTAAATAGAGAAGGAACCGGTTCTATAATCTCATGACCGAGTTTCTTCAGAATATTCCACATTTTAGGATTACTCCCGGTGGCGAGCATAATTTTTCCGGCAGAAAAATCAGCTTTATTCGTTTTGACTTTCCAGAACTTTTCTTCCTTTTGAAAGTCTTGAACTACGTGACTCTTAAAAACCTGGATCTTTAATCTTTCGGTTTCTCGTAAAAAGCAATTAATAATACTTTGGGAATCGTCTGAAACAGGAAAAATTCGGCCGTCCTCTTCAATTTTTAATTCAATTCCCTTTTTTTCGAACCACTCCATGGTGTCTCCGGTCATAAATCCATGAAAAGGACCCAACAATTCTTTTTCTCCCCGAGGATAATTAAGGCTAAGCTCTTTTGGAACAAATTCTGCGTGAGTTACATTACATCTACCACCTCCAGAGATTTTGACCTTAGTGAGAACTTCTTTGCCCCGTTCCAGAATCGCTACTTTTAGATTAGGATTTAATTCAGCAGCATTTATAGCAGTGAAAAATCCCGCTGCACCACCACCTATAATTAAAATATCGAAATCTGGCATTTTCTTGTTTCCTGGTTTATAGTTTAAATTTTAGACTCCAATCTGAAATTTTGGTTCTGGCTATTTTAAGCACTTTCTTATAATAGCCTATCGGGAAAATCGGAAATGATCCCGTCTACACCAAATTTCCGCATTCGCTGAATATCTTCCGGTTCATTTACTGTCCAGACATTCACCTTAAAACCAGCCTCGTGAGAGGCTTTTACGTTATCCCGGGTAATTATTCCTAAAGATGGATGAATTGCCGATGCATTGAGGAGTTTTCCTAACTCTATAGCCTCGGTTACACTGGCTTTACTCAAAATTCCCAATGCTATATTCTCGTCTAATTTTCGCATTTGGAACAATTCATTTTTCTGAAAACTAGAGACGATAAAATCTTTATAGTTCCATCTTTTTTCGGAAATGTATTTCTTAATTATTTCCGCAGTAGCTGTAGCAGTATTTAAACCTTTTAGCTCAATATTTATAGTGCATTTCCCTTCAATAAGGTCCAAAACCTCAGTAAGCAAGGGAGCTTTAAATTGATCTTCTACATTCAAGGATTTTATTTCCTTTAAAGATTTTTTAGCAACCTCACCACTCCCGTTGGTAGTACGGTCTAAAGTGAAATCGTGAATAACTATCAACTCTCCGGTTTTACATCGATGCACATCAATTTCAATAGCATCAACCTCAAAATGCAGTGCCTTTTGGATACTTTCCAGGGTATTTTCGGCCAGATGTCCTTTAGCACCACGATGACCAATTTTCAATAAATCCATTTTGCAAAGGTATTCATTTAACTGAAATGCGAGTTTTATTAACGATATCAGGTTTTTTAAAAGACGTTTAGAAACTCTTATAAATTCTTAACATTTTATTGTAACCGATGCTTCTTAATTTTATGCTTTAACGTCCCATGAAGAAATTTTACAATATTGATTTTTAAGGTTACAGGACGTGATAAAACTTTATTATGGAAAAATGGTTTGAAGCGTCCTGGACGTCTATAATAGCAATTTTACTAACCGCTCTAGGTATTTACCTGGCAATTATACTCTTTACAAGAATCGCAGGAAAACGTAGTTTTTCTAAAATGTCAAGTTTCGACTTTGCTATGACGGTTGCTGTAGGTTCTATTATAGCTTCAACTATTTTATCTAAATCTGTAAGCCTCATACAGGGAGTTGTTGGCCTAGCAGCAGTATACATTTTACAGATTTCAGCCGCGTTCTTGAGACGTTGGTCCTGGTTTCAAAAAGCAATAGACAATTCACCTTTACTGCTTATGGATAAGCAAACTATTTTATACGATAACCTAAAAAAAGCCAGGGTAACCGAAGGTGATTTACGCTCTAAATTAAGGGAAGCTAATGTCTTAGACTTTTCCCAGATACGCGCGGTTGTCTTTGAAACCACAGGAGATATTTCTGTTTTGTATACCTCACAAGAGGATCAGGAGCTGGAAGACTGGCTCACAAAAGACGTAATG
>DATFJA010000333.1:0-5290 GCA_035269545.1 Salegentibacter sp. | reverse complement strand
AAGAAATTGAAGTAAACGAACTGGAATTTTATATTCAAACCAGTTACAAGAAATAAAAAATTAATTTAGAATTGTAAAAAAGGCTGTCTTAGACAGCCTTTTTTACAATTCTAGATTAATTTTTATTTTTTGTAACTAGTTTGAATATAAAATTCCAGTTCGTTTACTTCAATTTCTTCAAGTGCTATATTCTGTTCTAAATTTTCCCATTGATCAGTGGGTTTGATTCTAACTTCTTTTCCATCGATAAAGATATCTACCGGCATTTTAAAATCTTCAACATCAGCTATCCATCTTGCCTGGGTTTTCCCTTCTTTTTTTCTGAATTGCAATTTCGGTAAATCAGTATGTCTTAGATATTGATCAAAAATAGGTTTCAGGTCTACTTCGGTAGCTTCATCAAAGAAATTTTCGGTGGTTTCGGTGTCGATGAGCTGGTGCTTGTAGGTTTCGGTGTAATCTTTTAGTGTTTTCCACCATAATTCATCGTTATCATAAATGCTGCGAATGGTATTTAATAGATTGGCGCCTTTAAAGTACATATCTCCAGAGCCTTCGCTATTCACGCCATAATCACCAATAATTGTTGCGTTATTGCCAAGGCCGCGACGGGTTCCTTTAAGGTATTCCAAAGCCTCTTCTTTTCCCCAGCGGCATTCAATATAAACAGCTTCAGAATAGGAAGTAAAGCCCTCGTGAATCCACATATCGGCAATATCTTTTGCGGTAATACTGTTACCATACCATTCGTGACCCGATTCGTGAATAATGATGTAATCCCATTTTAAGCCAATACCGGTTCCGGAAAGATCATTACCCCGATAACCCATTTCGTATTCATTTCCATAGGCCACGGCACTTTGGTGCTCCATGCCGAGGTAAGGAGTTTCAATTAATTTAAAGCCATCTTCAACAAAAGGATATTCTCCGAATTTTTCATAAAAGCAATCCATCATTGGTTTAACTTCCTTGAATTGTTCTTTAGCTTTTTCCAGGTTGTAAGGCAAAACATAATAATCGAGATCTAGATCACCGTATGAATCAGAAAAATGCTCATAATTCGCGATATTGATCATCACGTTGTAATTATTGATAGGATTCACGGTTTTCCAGCTCCACTCGGTAAAGCCATTTCCTAAATCTTTTTTTCCTAAAAACTGGCCGTTAGAGACATTCATAAGTCCGTTTGGAACTGCGATATCTAACTGAACTGCTTCAGGTTCATCACTTTGATGATCTTTATTAGGATACCACAAACTAGCACCTGTTCCCTGCACGGCCACACCAACCCACGGATCGCCATTTTTATCTTCATCCCAAACAAAACCGCCATCCCAGGGCGCATTTCTTGCAACAGTTGGCTCTCCTGAATAATAAAACTGAATTTTTCCTTCCTCATTAGCTTTTACCGCATCATTCAATTCGATAAAGACTGCATTGTGTTTGCGTTCAAAAGCTAAAACTTCATCATTCTGAAGAATAGAATCTACCTTCATATTTTCAAAAAGGTCTATCTGAATGGTACCAAGATCTTCTTCAGCAAGGAAACTAATAATATTTGAACCTGAAATAAACTGTTTTTCCGGTTCTACCTTAAGTTTTAAGTGATATTTCTGAACATCAAAAGCTCGCTCAGGTCTTAACGATCCTCTAAGTGAATCTGCTTCGGTGTACTTGCCGTCTTTGTTGCTTAAAACCTGGGCACAAGAAGTATTGGAAGCTGCAATTATAACAGCTAGTACTAACATTAATTTTTTCATAGAAATCTGAAATTATGTTTGAATCACTCCTAAATTAAAATCTTTTTCAATAGGAGCGTGGTTGGCGGCTTCTATGCCCATAGATATCCATTTCCTAGTGTCTAAGGGGTCTATCACAGCGTCTGTCCATAAACGTGCAGCAGCGTAATAAGGCGAAGTTTGTTCATCATACCGAGATTTTATAGCTTCAAAAACTTCTTTTTCTTTTTCCTCATCAACTTTTTCGCCCTTTTTTTCCATAGCAGCAGTTTCAATTTGCGCTAAAACTTTTGCTGCTTGTGTTCCTCCCATTACGGCAAGTTCTGCACTTGGCCAGGCAGCAATAAGTCTAGGGTCGTAAGCTTTTCCGCACATTGCGTAATTTCCGGCACCATAAGAATTACCCATAATGATGGTGAATTTAGGCACTACAGAATTGCTAACTGCGCTCACCATTTTAGCACCGTCTTTAATAATTCCGCCATGTTCGCTTTTACTGCCTACCATAAACCCGGTAACATCCTGAAGAAAAACCAACGGAATTTTTTTCTGGTTACAATTTGCAATAAAACGAGTGGCTTTATCGGCTGAATCAGAATAGATCACCCCGCCAAATTGCATTTCAGTAGGTTTTGTTTTCGACGCCGTAGTTTTTACAATTTTACGCTGATTAGCCACAATACCAACGGCCCAACCATCTATCCTGGCGTAGCCGGTAATAATGGTTTGCCCATAGCCTTCTTTATATTCTTCAAATTCTGAACCATCTACCAGGCGGGAAATAATTTCCCTAACATCGTATTGATCGCTACGTTTTTTAGGTAGAATCCCGTAAATATCTTCCTGTTTTTCTTTTGGTTTTACGGCTTTTTTATGGCTAAATCCGGCTTTATCGAAGTCGCCCATTTTATCCATAATATTTTTAATACGGGTAAGCGCGTCTTTATCGTCTTTAGCTTTATAGTCTGTTACTCCACTAATCTCGCTATGTGTAGTAGCTCCGCCTAAAGTTTCATTATCTATAGATTCTCCGATAGCAGCTTTTACCAGGTAGCTTCCAGCGAGGAAGATACTTCCAGTTTTTTCTACGATAAGTGCTTCATCACTCATAATAGGAAGGTAAGCACCACCGGCTACACAGCTACCCATAACGGCTGCAATTTGGGTAATACCCATACTGCTCATTACCGCGTTGTTTCTAAAAATCCTTCCAAAGTGCTCTTTGTCTGGGAAAATTTCGTCTTGCATCGGTAAGTAAACCCCGGCGCTGTCTACCAGGTAGATGATTGGAAGTCGGTTTTCTATGGCTATTTCCTGCGCTCTAAGATTTTTCTTACCGGTGATGGGAAACCAGGCTCCTGCTTTTACGGTAGCATCATTAGCAACAACAATACATTGTTTTCCGGAGACATAGCCTATTTTCACAACAACACCTCCCGAAGGGCAGCCACCGTGTTCTTCGTACATTCCTTCCCCGGCGAAGGCACCAATTTCTATAGCATTTGATTTATCGTCAAGTAGAAAGTCAATACGCTCGCGGGCAGTCATTTTTCCTTTAGCATGGTGTTTTTCGATTCGTTTTTCACCACCGCCAAGTTTTACACGTTTGAGTTTATGATTTAATGAAGAAACCAAAAGTTTGTTATGGTCTTCATTTTTATTGAATTTCATATTCATATATTGTAATTTTTAAATCCTGAAATTGGAATTCTCTTTTAATAAGGGAGAATTATTATCAAAATTTCAGTAATTATTGAAATTTAAGCTGTCTTTTGGCTAAAATACAAAATAGAGTGAATTTCAGTAATGGTTTAGAAGTCTAAAATATCCGATATTTGTATAAAACCTTTTATTATGGGAATGAATAAAAATACCATTTTCGCGTGGGCTTCTTTTGCTTTGTTTATAATTGGTGCTGCAATAATTTTATTAGGTGTTCTTAAATATCGGGAGTATGCAATTGGATTCTCAGTGGTAGGAATTGGATTTTTCGCTATTTCCTGGGCATTTAATGCTTTAAAAGGCAGAATTTAAGTGTAAACAAATATTTAATTATGTCGGTAAAAGATCAAAAGGAGCAACTGGTAAAACATTTAAAAGGTGGAGAGGCTTATGTTCCAGTAGAGGATTTTATAGATAAAATTCCTTTTGATAAACTGGGAGAGCGTCCTCATAATTTACCATATTCATTCTACGAGCTTTTTTACCATGTGGTTTTTGCTCAAAGAGATATTTTAGAATACTCTATTTCTGATGATTATAAAACCTCTGAATGGCCCGATGATTATTGGCCAAAAGAGTCGGCTCCTGAAAGCAGGGCAGCCTGGGAAAACCTGAAAAAAGATTATTTTGAAGACCGGGATACTTTTGAAAGCTTTCTGCTAGACCCTAAAAACGATATAAATATTCTGGTTGGAAATTCTAATAATCATACGTTACTGCGGGAAACCTTGCTGGTAATAGAACATACAGCCTACCATACGGGCCAAATGCTTATTATTTTGCGTCTTCTGGGACTTTATAAATAGTGGGATGGTGTGAGTTTTATTTTAGATATTTGCAAACTTAAACAGCTTAAAAAAAATGATATATGGCAGACGATAAAAAAGTAATATTTTCAATGTCTGGGGTGACTAAGACCTATAAGAATGCGAATACCCCGGTTTTGAAAAATATATACCTTAGTTTTTTCTATGGTGCAAAAATTGGAATTCTTGGTTTAAACGGTTCTGGTAAATCTACTTTACTTAGAATTATAGCAGGAGAAGATAAAAACTACCAGGGAGATGTGGTTTTTTCTCCGGGTTATTCTGTTGGTTACCTTGAACAGGAGCCTAAATTAGATGAAGATAAAACCGTTTTGGAAGTGGTAAAAGAAGGTGTGGCCGAGACGGTAGCAATTTTGGATGAATACAATAGTATCAACGATCAGTTTGGTTTGCCTGAGGTTTATGAGGATGCCGATAAGATGCAGAAGCTTATGGATAAGCAAGCTGCACTCCAGGATAAAATTGACTCTTCTAATGCATGGGAGCTTGATACCAAGTTGGAAATCGCAATGGATGCCCTGAGAACTCCTGATGCGGATAAGAAGATATCTGTACTATCGGGAGGGGAAAGAAGGCGTGTAGCTCTTTGCAGACTTTTACTGCAGGAACCGGATATTTTACTTCTGGATGAGCCAACTAACCACTTAGATGCTGAATCTGTCCATTGGTTAGAGCATCATTTAGCACAGTATAAAGGGACCGTAATCGCAGTAACTCACGACCGTTATTTCCTAGATAACGTGGCCGGTTGGATTTTAGAACTGGATAGAGGAGAGGGTATTCCTTGGAAAGGGAATTATTCTTCCTGGTTAGACCAGAAGTCTAAGCGAATGGCTCAAGAACAAAAACAGGCAAGCAAACGCCAAAAGACTTTAGAGCGTGAATTGGAATGGGCAAAGATGAATCCTAAAGGTCGCCAAAGCAAACAAAAAGCGAGGCTTAAAAATTACGATAAGTTAATGAGCCAGGACCAGAAGCAGATGGATGAGCAACTGGAAATTT
>DATFJA010000332.1:0-4342 GCA_035269545.1 Salegentibacter sp. | reverse complement strand
GGCTTGGGAAACTGGCAACAGAAAATCTTAGTAAAACAGATCGGGAAAACATCCAAACCCGAATAGGTAATGGTTATGAAGGCTGGCCTGAAGAAGCTCCATTCGATGTTATCGAACTAACCGCTGCGCCTGCCAAAATCCCCGAAACCTTAAAGAAACAGTTAAAAATAGGAGGGAAGTTGCTTAGCCCGGTTGGTGTTAATAGTCAGAAACTGGTTCTTATAGAACGTACGGGTGAAGACGAATACCGAGAACAAAATCTTATCATGGTCTCCTTTGTTCCTATGACCGGAAAGGCAGAAAATGATTAAGGCTATGAGTATTAGAGCTGATGAGAATTCGAATGAAAGAGCAGCTGATTTGATGTTGAGCTTTGCTAAGAGAACAGGGATAGTTTCTGAAGAAGGAAATTCAAAAAGGAGATATCTCTGGACGGATGCATTTGCTCTTCTTAATTTCCTTGCCTTAAATCGTCTGGAAAATAAAATTGAATATGAAAAATATGCTTTACGGCTTATCGACTTAGTTCACCATACTCTCGGAAAATTTGCAGAAAATGATGAACGTCGGGCATGGATAAGCGGACTTAATGATGAGGAGGCTGAAAAACACCCAACTATCGCCGGTTTGCGTATAGGAAAAAAGCTTCCGGAACGTGCTCCCAACGAGCCTTTCGATCAACGCCTGGAGTGGGAGCGGGATGGCCAGTATTATCATTATCACACCAGGTGGATCACCGCACTTTGTGCCGCAAAAGAACATTTTAATAATTCTGAATTCCAGAGTTGGGCTGCAGAACTGAGCCTCGCTGGAGCAAAATTCATTGAGGAAGATCCTGCACTTAGAATGTACTGGAAAATGAGTGTTGATCTAAGCAGACCGCTAGTTCCCTCTATGGGTGCGCACGACCCTATGGAAGGTTTGCTCTGTGCCTTGCAGGTTCGGAATACAACAGATAAAAAACAAAAAGAATTCGAGCTTTATATCAGTAATCTCAAAAATTTATGTTCTGGTATTGATTGGTCAACGACTGATGCTTTGGGCCTTGGGGGGTTGCTATTAAATGTAGTTCGCGCAGCAAAATTACAGAAGGAAATCGACCTGCCTGCTTCGGTGAGACCTCAAAAGCTGCTTAGTGATGCAGAAAAAGGTTTAAAGAGTTTTGCCCCGAGCTTCAGGTCTGCAGAATCTGCACAATACCGGCTTGCTTTTCGCGAGTGCGGTCTTTCCCTCGGTTTGCGTGTACTGGAAGCCAGCCTTAATTTCCTGGAAAAATTGAATATCCACACCACTCTGGATCCGGAGATATTTAAGCTTGCCGACAAAATTGAAGGATTTTGGACAGATAAAAAGAATCAGAAGTCACCAACATTTAGGGATCATTTAGATATCAATGAGGTAAGTCTCGCTTCAAGCCTGCTTGCCAGATCCCAGCCGGAAATTTTCGGCAGAGCCTAAAACTTTTGGTATAAACATAAAATAAAACAACTATGAAAGATTCCATAATAGAAACTCTAAAGAATAATAAAAAAGATTTTCAAACTACAGCAGATTTAGAGCCGCTTATAGATAAGCTTAAGGATAAGAAAGTGGTCATGCTTGGAGAAGCTTCTCACGGTACCCATGAATATTACCAGTGGAGAGCTCGTATTTCAAGAAAACTTTTAGAAGAACATGGGTTTGATTTTGTGGTGGTTGAAGGAGACTGGCCTCCCTGTTATCAGCTTAACAGGCATATTAAAAATTATGAAGAAGCTGGGAATACGCTGGAAATCCTTAAAGAATTTAAGCGCTGGCCAAGCTGGATGTGGGCTAACTGGGAAGTAAAGGAATTTGCCGAATGGCTTAAAGGATTTAATAAAGATCTTACTGCCGATAAACGTAAGGGATTTTATGGACTGGATGTTTACAGCCTCTGGGAATCGCTGGATGCTATTATGGATTATTTAAAAAAAGAAGACCCTTCTGCCCTGGAAACCGCAAAAGAAGCTATGAAATGTTTTGAGCCACATCGTGATGGCGAGGGAGATGGACAGCGTTACGCCATGTCAACACGAATGGTTCCTGAGGGTTGCCGCAATGAGGTACGCGAAATGCTGGTAGAAATTCGAAATAAGGCTATTAGTTATAATTCAGATAAAGAAAACGTTTTTAGCACAGAGCAGAATGCATTGGTGGCTAAAAATGCCGAAGAATACTATCGCGTTATGGTACAGGGAGGCGCCTCTACCTGGAACTTAAGAGACCAACATATGATGGATACCTTAAATAATCTACTGGAATTTCACGGTAGCGATGCTAAAGGTATAGTATGGGCACATAACACGCATATAGGTGATGCTTCTTTTACAGATATGGCCGATGATGGACTTTATAATATTGGAGAACTTGCCCGGGAAGAATATGGTAGAGATCGGGTTTCTTTGGTTGGCTTTGGGTCATATAAAGGGAGCGTTCTGGCCGGTAGTTCCTGGGGAGCTGAGGTACAGAAAATGAATCTTCCAGAAGCTAGAGAAGGCAGTTGGGAGCATCTTTGCCACAAAGCCGGGGAACAATTTTATGTTTTTTCTGAAGATTTAAAATCTAATGAGAAACTGGAAAACCGAATTCCGCATCGCGCCGTCGGGGTTGTGTATAACCCGGCTCACGAGAGATTTGGAAACTATGTGCCCACAGTGATTCCCGACAGATATGATGCTTTTGTGTTTTTTGATAAATCAGAAGGTTTAAATAATATTGATATAAAATCAAAAGAAAATAAAATACCGGAGACCTATCCGTTTGGTTTTTAGAAACCAAAAGTAAAGCCTAGAAATTTAGAGTTTGTAACTAGAAAAATTAGCTCAAATGATTTTGAAAAGCTTATAGGTTTAAATTGAGAAAATAGATTTTTGGATTACTAATGTGCTGTTAAAAAGCGAATTAATGGTGTTAAATAATGCTATTATCAATTAATAATATCTAAGTAGTTAATAAATTGTTGTAAAACTTAAACTATTATGGATACAAAGTACACGAAGACAGAAGGATTCCCGGAAAAAATAAGAAGGAATTCCTGGGGGGCAATTTTTGCCGGTGCATTAACTGCACTTGCAGTAGCTTTCCTCTTAAATTTATTAGGGCTGGGTATTGGCTTAAGTTCTATAGACCCGATGACAGAATCTGATCCGCTTGCCGGATTAGGAACCGGAACAATAGTCTGGTGGGGCTTGTCTAATCTCGCTGCGCTTTTTGTAGGTGGTATGGTAGCCGGTAGAATGTCTGGTTTTTCCTCGGGAGCAGATGGCGGAATTCACGGTTTCCTGGCCTGGGCGCTTTATGCCATTATTACTTTTTACTTCCTGACTTCAACCGTAGGTTCCATTATGAATGGATTAGGTAACACCGTTTCAGGTTTGTTTGGAGGAAATGATTCGAAACAGATAACAGTACAGGTAGATAAGGCACAACAACAATCTCAGGAACAGGCAAACTTGACCTTAGAAAAGGTAAAACAAGAAGTTTTGCAAGTAATAAATACAGCAGAGCAATATGATGTTCTACCGGAAGACGCATCCGAAGAAACCCGTGAGACTTTATCTGAGGCAGATTCTAAGGTGAAAGGCTTGATAAGGTCAATGGATGTAGAAGAGTTTTTTAACGACCTTGAATTTGATATAAACGACGAGGGAGAACTCAAAATAAATCTTGAAGGTGATGGAGAATATTTAAAGAAAGAGGAGCTTAAAGACTATCTTACTCAGAATACCGATCTGGATGAATCAGAAATAGATCAAATGATACAGAACTGGGAAGAGCGTATTGAGCAAGCCATTAATGATGCCGAAGAGCTTTATGCAGATGCCAAGCAAAAGGCTATTGAACTAAGTGATAAGTTTTCAGACGCCGTAGGTACGTTCAGTATCATTGCATTTGGAGTGCTACTTCTGGGGGCCTTAGCTGGATTCCTTGGTGGTAGCCTGGGATCTCCTGAATATACCTTAACTGAAGAAAATCGTAGGAGAGAGCATAGCTAAACAATCATATAGAATTTGATTGAATAAACTTATTACAGAAAATTTGAAAACGGGAGTCTCTAAAAAGAGGCTTCCGTTTTTTTGATAGTAATTCAAGTTCTTCCCGGTTGTCTGCTTAAAAACCTGGTTTTTTAATGACTAGGAATGTCAAAAATATTCAGATATTAAATATTTCCTTTCATTATTTCAGAGAATATCTTAAAGGATTTTAATCGATCCTGGTGGTCGTAAATATGAGAAACGACCATAACTTCATTCACACCAGTCTCCTTTATGAATGCTTCAGTTTTTTCTTTTACTAATTGGGGATCTCCAATGAATGCATA
>DATFJA010000331.1:0-6392 GCA_035269545.1 Salegentibacter sp. | reverse complement strand
GCAAAACCCGCGATGAGTGATTCTCAAATCGCTTTTATCTATGCCGAAGATCTTTGGGTAGCCAACAAGGATGGCTCTGCGCCAAAACGTCTTACGGTAGACGATGGCATTGAGTCTAATCCTGTTTTTTCACCCGACGGAAGCCTTATAGCTTTTAATGCCGAGTATGATGGCAATACCGATGTTTACGTGGTCTCTGCTGATGGTGGCGTGCCCGAGCGGCTTAGCTGGCATCCCGGAAGCGACTGGGTGCGTGGTTTTACACCAGATGGTTCTGCTGTTCTTTTTATTTCTCAACGCAATGTTTTTACCAGGCGGTTTGCAGAGCTCTTTGAGGTTTCAGTAAACGGTGGCCAGGTTAAGCAATTGGAAATCCCCAATGCATTCTGGGCCGATTATTCAGATGATGGAAAGTATATTGCATATACGCCGCTTTATGAAGCTTTTAATCAGTGGAAATATTATCGCGGTGGTACCGCCTCCCGGATCTGGATCTACAACACCAAAGATCATTCTGTTACAGAGGTTCCAAAACCGGAAAGTGGAAGCAACGATACGAGACCTCAATGGCTGGGAGATAAGGTTTATTTTAGAAGTGACCGGAATGGAGAGTTCAATTTGTACAGTTATGATACGAATTCCAAAGAGATCACCCAACATACCAATTTTGAAGATTTCCCGGTTTTAGACCTTTCCGCAGGAAAAGATGAAATAATTTTTGAACAGGCCGGATATCTGCATACCTATAACCCGGAAAGTGATACTACTGAAAAAATCGAGGTTGGAATCGCGACAGATCTTCTTGAACTTCGCGCACGATTTGTAAAGGGCGATGAATACATACGAAGCGCCTCTGTTTCGCCTAGTGGGGCAAGGGTGGTAATGGATTTTAGAGGAGAAATTGTGACCGTACCCGCTGAAAAGGGAGATGTGGTTAATGTTACTTCAACCCCTGGGGTGCACGAACAAGATGCTGTGTGGTCTCCGAATGGAAAATTCATAGCCTATTTTAGTGATGAGAGTGGGGAATATGCGCTTCATGTGCACAATCAAAGCGAACAGGAAAAAACCATGAAATTTAAGCTTGATGGTACAGGTTTTTATGCCTATCCAAAGTGGTCTCCCGATAGTAAAAAGATAAGTTTTGTAGATAATGGTCGTAATCTCTATGTGCTTAACATAGATTCCGGAAAAGTGACCAAAGTTTCACAGGATGAACGATATATACCGGGAATTTTTAGGGACCTTTTTGGTGGCTGGTCTCACGATTCTAATTGGATAAGTTATACCGTAGTTACGGGAACCAGTTTTGAACAGGCTTATGTGTATTCTCTTTCAGAGGATAAATCCTATCCAATTTCCGACGGATTTTCCAGCGTTTCAAGTCCGGTTTTTGATCCCAGCGGAAAATATCTTTACATGCTGGCTTCTACAGATGCCGGGCCGGTGGTAAATTGGTTTGATCAATCTAACCAGGATATGGAAATGACCAGTTCTATTTACCTGGTAACTTTGCAGAAGAATGTAGAATCCCCTTTTGCAAAAGAAAATGACGTAGAGAAGATAGAACAAGCGGAGAAAGAGCAAGAAAAAAAGAAGAAGTCTGAAGATGGCGAAGAGGACAAAGCTCCCGACCTGAAAATTGATTTTGATGGGATAGAAAACAGGATCGTGGATGTTCCACTTCCTGCAGGGAATTATGCTAACCTAAGTTCGCCAGAGGAAGGGAATCTCTATTATTTAGCTTACCCTCCTCACCAGCAGAATAAAGGCAATTTAAATATGTATGATCTCAATGAAAGGGAAAATAAGGAAATTATGCCTGCCACTTCTTACGAAATATCAGCTAATGGCAAAAAGATACTATATAAGGCAGAAGGAAAATGGGGTATCGCTGAAATTGATAAAATAGCAGAAAAACAAGCGCTGAACACCGGTGATATTCAGATGAAAATAGACCCCGTAGCAGAGTGGCCCAATATTTTTGATGAAGCCTGGAGGGTTAACCGGGACTACTTTTATGATCCCGGAATGCACGGGGTGGACTGGGATAAGATGAAAGAAAAATATGAGCCTTTTATTGGAGATGTGACTTCCCGAAGCGATCTCTACCGGGTGATGGAATGGATGTTTAGCGAACTTGGGGTAGGGCACCACCGTTTCTCCAGTAGAGGTGACAGGCTACATTCTAAAGAAACTGTAAAAGGAGGTCTCCTGGGAGCAGATTACAGTATAGAAAATGAAAGATATAGATTCGAGAAAATCTACGGCGGACTTAACTGGAATCCTAATTTACGTTCTCCACTTACCGAACCGGGTGTAGATGTGAAAGAAGGAGATTATCTTTTGGCAGTAGATGGAGAAGAGGTAATGGCCAGCGATAATATTTATAAGTTCTTTGAAAATACCGCGGGTAAAATAGTGATGCTCACCGTAGGTCCCAATCCAAATATGAAGAATTCAAGAAAGATTAAGGTAACTCCTGTAGAAAGTGAAATTGCTTTAAGGAACCGCGACTGGATAGAAGGTAATATAGAAAAAGTTAACGAAGCCACAGATGGCCGGGTTGCCTATGTCTATGTGCCAAATACTGCCACGGCGGGACATGAGTACTTTAAACGCTATTTCTTTCCGCAGGCAAATAAACAGGCCATTATTGTGGATGAGCGTTTTAATGGCGGTGGGCAGCTGGCAGACTATGTTATAGATATTCTCAAAAAGCCGGAGCAGGCCCATTGGAGATTCCGTTATGGAAAAGATCTAAAATCGCCAAGTGCTTCCATACAGGGACCAAAAGTGATGATTACGGACGAAACTGCTGGTTCAGGAGGAGATTATCTGCCGTGGATGTTTAGGAAATTTGATTTGGGCACCATCGTTGGAAAAACTACCTGGGGAGGCCTGGTGGGGGTATTGGGTTATCCTGAATTTATAGATGGCGGTTCTGTTACCGCACCAAACGTCGCTTTTTATACGGAAGACGGTTTTAGTGTAGAAAACGAAGGAGTGGAGCCGGATATTAAAGTAGAGCAGTGGCCTGATGAGGTTATTGAAGGTAGAGATCCTCAGCTGGAAAAGGCTATTGAGATTGTGCTGAAACAATTGGAAGAAAATCCGCCGAAAGAAGTTCCATCCCCGGTTTATCCAGATAAAACTGAGAACTAAACCCAGACCTGAAACTATTTTTACAAAGTGGAGCTTTAAATATTAAAACAGTCCTTAAAAATCTTATTAAAATGACTAAACTTACTTGTTTCCTTTTATTACTAATTGTTCTGTCTTCCTGTAATAATGAAGAAACTAAAAGTTACGACCTGGTTATTTATAATGCTCAAATAATAGATGTAGAAGATGAAAGTGTAAGTGAAGCACAATCAATTTTTATTGCTGAAGGTAAAATCGTGGAAGTTCGAGAAGGCATTGATAAAGAAAAATTTGTTACCGATCGCCTCATTGATGCTGATGGAAAATTTGTGATGCCGGGACTTTGGGATAATCATGTTCATTTTAGAGGCGGTGATACCTTAATAGGCGAAAATAAAGACTTGCTTCCACTTTTTTTAGCCTACGGAATTACCACAGTTAGGGATGCCGGAGGCGATATCACTCCGAGTGTCATGGAATGGAAAGATCAAATTGCAAAGGCTGAATTAGATGGTCCCAGGATCTTTAGTTCCGGTCCCAAGCTAGATGGCGACAAACCGGCCTGGCCGGGTTCTATACAAGTTTCAGATTCCGGCGATATTGTAGCTGCTTTAGATTCCCTGGAGAAATTAGATGTAGATTACGTAAAGACCTATGATGGAAATCTTTCCGCAGAGAATTATTACAAGATCATCGAAGAAGCCGAAAAACGCGACCTAAAAGTCACCGGGCATATGCCTATGAGCGCCGATTTTATGAAAGCGATTTCGCTGGGGCTTGATGGCACCGAGCATATGTATTACCCTTTAAAAGCCTGTTCACCTGCCGCCGATAGCCTGACAAAACTAGACCTTGGCTACGGAATGATAGAACCATTAATAGACACTTACGATCCCGATCTTGCCGAAAAGGTTTTTGAAAAGATGAGTGAAGAAAATGTTTTTGTTACGCCTACACTTTATATCGGGAAAACCCTGTCGGAAATTTTGGAAGTAGATCACCGGCAGGATTCGTTGTTAAATTATATTGGCTCCGGAATTCAGAAAACTTATCAGGGCAGGATAGAAGGAGCAAAACGAGCAAAAGCTTCCGGCAGTAAGATGCGTGAGAAAATGGAAGAAATAAGTGCCAGAATGATCGAGCCTATGCAAAATGCCGGAGTTAAGCTTTTAGCAGGTTCAGATTGTGGAGCCTTTAATTCTTATGTCTATCCCGGCCAATCTTTACACGGAGAATTGCATGCCCTATCTAATGCAGGCTTAAGCAATGCACAGGTGATAAAAACTTCTATTATTAATGGTCCGGAATTTCTTGATCTTGGCAGTGAATATGGAAGTATTGCTTCGGGAAAAGTGGCTGATATTCTTATTTTGGATAAAAATCCGCTGGAAAATATGGATAATTTGAAAAAGATATACGCGGTGATCAAAAGCGGTGAAGTCTATGATAGGGAAAGACTGAATACCATGTTAGAAAATCTGCGCTAGTATTTCCTGTTATACTTTTAGTTTTTCATCCGTAACTTGCAAAGAAAAAATCCTCCTTGCCAAGACCCAAAAAATCATTAGAAGCCAATAAAGTTTCATTTAAGGGAAGTTTCGACTCCCTAAAATTTGTACCGCGATTTTTTAAAGAGATCAGGAAGGTAAACCCCATGCTTTTTTACGCTAATTTATTGGCGAGAACAGTGAATGCTGTTCTACCGGTAATTATCCTGGTTGTAGGGAAATTGATTATTGATGAGGTGGTTTTGCAAATCGATGCAGAAACCAAAGATCTGGATAGGTTGTGGTTATTAGTGGCAGTAGAATTCGGACTGGCGATTTTATCAGATCTAATGAGCAGGGCCATTAGTTTGACTGATGGCTTATTGGGAGACCAATATAGCATAGATACTTCGGTTCGCATCATCAAAAAAACTTCAGAATTAAATTTGGATCAGCTGGAAGACGCTGAATTCTACGATAAATTAGAGCGTGCCCGCCAGCAAACTACAGGAAGGGTGGGACTTATGTCGAATATTCTTACCCAGGCTGAAGACCTGGTGGTGATCTTTACCTTACTTGCCGGGGTAGTAGCCTTTGAGCCCTGGCTAATTATATTATTGGTTGTTTCGGTAGTGCCCACAATAATTAATGAAATTAAATTTAGCGGTACCAGTTATTCTTTAGCACGAAGCTGGACACAGGAACGTCGCGAACTGGATTATTTGCGATATGCCGGCGCCAGCGATGTCACCGCGAAGGAAGTAAAGCTCTTTGGCCTTTCAAATTACCTGGCAGATCGTTTTAAAAACCTTTCGGAGACTTATTATTTAATGAGTAAAAAACTGGCAAAGCAACGTGCAGGCTGGGGCTCATTCTTTAACGTGATAGGTACAGGAGCTTATTACGCTGCTTATCTTTTAATAGTTTTTAGAACGGTAGCCGGAATTTTTAGCCTGGGCGATCTTACGTTCCTTTCGGGGTCTTTTAACAGACTGCGATCTAAATTACAGGGGTTTTTTACCCGTTTCACCGCTATTACCGACAGTGCGCTGTACCTGCAGGATTATTTTGAATTCCTGGATCTGAAATATTCCGATGAAACTTCGGAAAAAAAATTAGCGCTTCCGAAGAAAATTAAAAAAGGATTTGAATTTAGAAACGTAGGTTTTAAATATCCTAAATCTGAAGCCTGGGTGGTGCGCAATATTAATTTTGAATTAAAAGCAGGAGAAAAACTGGCATTTGTTGGCGAAAATGGCGCCGGGAAAACTACGCTTATCAAATTGTTACTTCGGTTTTATGAACCTACCGAAGGAGAAATCCTATTAGATGATATTCCGGTAAAACAATATAACCAAATTCAATATCAGAAATACTTCGGAGTCATTTTTCAGGATTTTGTAAAATTTGAACTTACGCTTCGGGAGAATATTGCTATGGGTGAAATTGAAGAAATTCAAAACCAGGAAAGAATAGACAGCGCTGCCGAGAAAAGTTTGGCAAATGAAGTGGTTTCCGGTTTGCCGCGCGGTTACGATCAGCAACTCGGAAAACGATTTAAACAGGGAAAGGATCTTTCGGGAGGACAGTGGCAAAAGATCGCGATTGCCCGCGCTTATATGAAAGATGCTGAAGTTTTAATTTTAGATGAACCAACTTCGGCTTTAGATGCGCGCGCCGAAACAGAAGCTTTCGACCGATTTATAAAATTAACTGAAGGTAAAACTGCCGTTATTATTTCCCATCGCTTTAGCACGGTTA
>DATFJA010000330.1:0-8403 GCA_035269545.1 Salegentibacter sp. | reverse complement strand
GTTATCACAGGACCATATAATACCGTAACTAAAAGCCTTAAAGAAGGTGATGATGTTGAGGTTATTAATAAATAAGAAAAACTACAGGATTTGGCATTAATACTTTGCTTAGAAACCGCTACCACAAATTGCTCTGTTGCACTTTCAAACGATGGTGCCCTCTTAGCATTAAAGGAAGATAAGAGCAATAATTATGCGCACGCCGAGAAGTTGCACGTTTTTATAGATGAAATTCTAAAAGAAAACAACTTAGCGGTGGGAGATCTTGATGCTATTGCGGTAAGTAAAGGCCCTGGATCTTATACAGGCTTAAGAATAGGAGTTTCTACCGCAAAAGGGCTATGTTTTTCATTGAATATTCCTTTAATATCTATAGCTACGCTGGCCTCTTTAGCGGCGCAGGTGGAATTGAAAAAGGGATTTGTTATTCCAATGCTAGATGCGCGTAGAATGGAAGTTTATTCTACCGTATTTGATGAAAACCTGAAGGAAATAAGAGAAACTAAAGCTGAAGTTTTAGATGAAAATTCTTTTACCGATTATCTTGAAAAGGATAAAACAGTGTTTATAGGAAGTGGTGTAGAAAAATTTAAAGCTATTTGTACACATTCTAACGCTGAATTTATTTCAGATAAATTACCATCTGCAAGAGAAATGTGCAATTTAGCAGAGACTAAATACAAAATAAGCGACACCGAAGATGTCGCTTATTTTGAACCTTATTATTTAAAAGATTTTATTGCCGGTTAATCAGCTGTATTAGCAGGGTTGCTTTTCGATCTTTTTTCTATTGTGCCGTTCATTTTAGTTTGATCGTAGAGATAAACATCACGTTGAGGATAAGGAATTGTCATACCGGCTTCTTCCAATCTTATTTTTCCTTCTTCAATCATAAACCAGTGTAGATCCCAGAATTTACTGTTTTCAGCAAAATATCGCACTGAAAAATTAACAGAATCGGCTCCAAGTTCAGACACAATAATTTGTGGTGCCGGATCTTTTAAAACATCATCCTGCTCTTCCACAAGGTTTCTAAGTACCTCTTTTGCCTTCTTTAAATCATCATCATAGGAAATTCCAAAGCTTAGATTTTCTCTTCTTGTACCGTTAAAACTGTAATTGATAATATTGTCATTACTCAATTCTCCATTTGGAATAACTGCGCGCTGATTTCCGAAGGTGTCTAATTTCGTATAAAATAAGGAGATCTCTACCACACTACCCGAAACGCCTTGAACTTCTATCCAATCCCCAACTCTAAAAGGTTTTAATATGATTAGGATAACACCACCGGCCAGATTAGAAAGTGATCCTTGCATCGCAAGACCAATTGCCAGACCTGCCGCACCAATTGCGGCTACCAGTGAAGCGCTCTGTACACCAAGTTGCGTAATAAAAAGAACAAACAATATTATTTTAAGTCCCCACTTTAGAGCATTTAAAGTGAAAATTTCTAAGGTTCTATCGTAATCTTTCTTTTGGAATAATTTTTCTACATATTTTACAATCAAACCAATTACCCAAAGACCAATTATTAGAAGCGCCAGTGCGCCAATTAAAGTAGGTAGGTAATCAATAAATTTTTCTGCGTATTCTTTTGCGATATCGCCCCAATCGTTTAGTCTATCCATAATTTTATTTTTGTCAGGAACAAATTGAATATAAATTTTTTATTTATAAGAAATTTTCCTGTTTAATTTATGTTAAAACTGTTTCATTTTACGTATAGTTTCTTGTACAGAATTCAAGGGTAGATCGCATTTCCCATTACTACATATATAAATTAAATTTTTATCGGTCTTGAACCTGTTCTTTAAAATTGATAATTCTGAAGGATTAATACTACCGGCAATAATAGTATGCGGAAAGAATTCTTTTTGTAGTTCTTGTTTTATGGAAATGGCATTCTTACCTGATATCGCAATTTCGTAAAATGCTTCAGTGAAATTTAGCATCAAATCAAGCCAGTTTGCATAAGACTGCGGATAGGTTTTTATTTGTGGCTGAACCGTTTTAAGCATTTTTTTCGCCAAATCTTTATATTCCTGATTTCCTGTTACTTTTGAAACTTTAAACAGGTTCTTAGCCATAACCGAATTTGATGCCGGCAGAACATTATCGTTCAACTCATAATTTCTTGTAATCAAGGCTTCATCTTTGGAAGAGGTGAAATAAAACAATCCAGATTTTTTGTCCTGAAAGTCTTCCAGACAGACGGAAATTAATTGCTCTACAATCTGCAGCCATTTTTCTTCAAAAGTTGCCTCATATAAATTCAGAAACGCTTCGGTACAAAGTACATAATCTTCCAGGTACGCATTTATAGAGCTTTTTCCGTTTTTGAAATTATGCCATAGTCTAAAATCTTTTTTAAACTGATGTTTTTTCAGAAACTCAGCGTTTTTCAATGCACTTTCCAGGAACTCTGTATTGCCAAAAGCTTTGTAAGCATCCACATATCCGTTTAGCATAAGAGCATTCCAGGAAGTTAAGCTTTTGTCATCAAGTCCCGGTTTTGTTCTCTTATCACGCTCTTGTTTTAGGGTTTCTGTCCAATGATTTTTCTTTTCTTGTAGTTCAGCTATACTAAGATTAAATTCTTCAGCAATTGACTCATCACTTTTAGACCTAATAAGGACATAATTGTTGCCCTCCCACTTTCCGAAGGAATTTATATTGTAGTAAACTTCAAATATTGAAAAATCTTCTTTTAGTAAATTTTGTAAATGATCTTTCTCCCAAACATAATAGGCGCCTTCGGTTTTAGTTCCGGTTTCATCTTCACTATCTGCATCTAAAGCTGAATAGAATGCACCGGTTTTGTCGGTAAGTTCATCTTTTACAAAATCAAGCGTTTTATAAACCACTTCCTGATACCAACTGTCTTGCGTGTAAGCAAAAGCTTTACTGTAAAGACTTACCAATTGAGCATTATCGTATAACATTTTTTCGAAGTGAGGAACATGCCAGCGTTCGTCTACCGAGTATCTTGAAAATCCACCCCCAATATGGTCAAAGACTCCACCGTAAGAGATTTTATCAAGACTATTAAGAGAGTGTTCTAATATTGCTTTCTCATCTTTCTGAACAGCATATCGGAATAGGAAAGACAGGTTTGTTGGCAACATAAATTTGGGCGCTCCTTGCGAACCCCCGTTTTTTTTGTCAAATTTCTTTTTCCATTTTTCTATCATTTTATCCAGAAATCCTGTAGTGAAGGCAATTTCTTCTTTCGGAGTTTCTATGAGTTGCATTTGCCGTAGTCCCGCTTCAAGTTTTGACGCATAAGCTTCCATTTCAGCTGGCTTAGTTTGGTATAGCCCTGATAGTTGCTTTAAAGCGTCTTTCCACTGTTCTTTTCTAAAATAGGTGCCACCCCATACCGGCCGCCCATCTGGCAAGGCTACAATATTCATAGGCCAGCCACCCGCTCCCGTCATAACCTGGATGGCATTCATATAAACCTGGTCAACATCTGGGCGTTCTTCCCGGTCAACTTTTATATTTATAAAATGCTCATTCATGAGCGCGGCCACAGCTTCATCTTCAAAACTTTCGTGCTCCATAACATGACACCAGTGGCAGGCAGAATAGCCAACACTTATTAACAAGAGTTTGTTTTCTTTACGGGCTTTTTCCAGGCTTTTAGTGTTCCAGGCCTCCCAGTTCACAGGGTTATGGGCATGTTGCAAAAGGTAAGGACTGGACTCGTTAATTAGTTTATTAGTAAATTTTGGTGTGGCCATGGTTATTTTTTAAATGAAAAACGCTCCCTGGAATCCCAGAGAGCGTTGCCATATTACGAGTGAAAATCAACTGACTTCAAAAGAGATTTTTAGGTTAACCCTAAATTCGGTAATGTTTTCTCCATTTACAAGTGCGTTTTGTTCTTTAACATAAACCGACTTTATATTTTTTACCGTCCTGGATGCCTGTTTCACTCCTTTTTTTGCGGCGTCTTCCCAACTTTCGGTGGAGTTTGCCAATATCTCAATTACTTTTATAATAGACATAATGTGTTGGTTTTTAAATGATACAAATAAATTCTCTTTTAAAAATACTTAGAATTTCTCCGGAAGTGTTAAATGGTTTAAAACAGGGGGATTTCACCAGTGAAAAAGGTGAAATTGTTTATCTACTCACAGAGATTATTCTCAATAAATTCGGTCAGCTATTTCAATTTTAATGGTAGAGTGATTCAAAATTCAAAGGCCAAATAACTGAGATTTAATTAAAGTTTTAATAACCTGGGAAAAACCATTAATAGGAAAAATTCGCGGAATTTTGCAGGTTGAAAAGGACATTGTCTGCATGCAAGATGTTTATTTAATAATTCTGGGACTTTTATTTATCCTGGCCATTACAGATTTAGTGGTTGGAGTAAGTAACGATGCCATTAATTTTTTGAATTCCGCAATTGGCTCCAAGGCGGTTTCCCTCCGTTCTATTCTTATAATTGCAAGTCTTGGAGTGGCTGTAGGCGCCATTTTTTCCAGCGGATTAATGGAAGTAGCCCGGAAAGGAATTTTTCTTCCGCAGGAATTCTACTTTGAAGAGATCATGGTCATATTTATGGCTGTAATGATTACTGATGTTTTGTTACTGGATTTCTTTAATTCCCTGGGACTACCAACCTCTACCACGGTCTCGATTATGTTTGAACTACTGGGGGCTGCAGTTAGTATTGCCCTTATTAAGATCTTTAAAACAACCAATGATATTTCTAATTTGGTAGACTTTATAAATGTAGATAAAGCATCTGAAGTTATTTTGGGCATTCTATTAGCTATAGTCATTGCATTTGTTGCCGGGGCGCTTGTTCAGTATTTTTCACGCTTAGTGCTATCTTTTAAATACGAACGAAAACTTAAATATACCGGTGCCATTTTTGGTGGAGTTTCCCTTGCGGCAATCTTTTATTTCATCCTTCTTAAGGGACTAAACAGTTTAAGCTTTGTTTCTGACCATTTTATAGAAGATGTAAATAATAACCGTATACAGATTATTATTTTTAGTCTCATAGGTTTTACGATTCTTTCTAAGGTACTCACAAGCTTTTTTAAGGTGAATATTCTTAAACTTATTGTTGTGGTTGGGACTTTTGCCCTGGCACTTGCTTTTGCCGGAAATGATCTTGTGAATTTTATTGGTGTACCTATTGCTGCCTGGCAATCTTACGAAATATGGAGTGCTTCTGGTCTTGCGGCTTCTGAATTATTGATGAACGATTTGGCCGGAAGTGTTCCCACCCCGGAAATCATATTGATTTTTGCCGGTGGTGTTATGGTACTTACCATCTGGTTCTCTGGAAAAGCTAAAACTGTTGTAGATACAGGAGTGAAATTATCCAGGCAAAATGAAGGATCGGAGCGTTTTGGTGCCACGTATTTATCCCGTACTATCGTAAGGTATTCCGTGATGTTTGGGAGTACGGTTTCAGAGGTAATTCCTAAAAAGTTAAGAAGAAAAATTAATATCCAGTTTGAAACCCCTAAGATAAAATCTACAGAAAGGGAAATTGCACCGCCGGCATTTGATTTGGTTCGTGCTTCTGTGAATTTGGTGGTGGCCAGTATCTTGATTTCTATGGGTACCAATCTGCAACTTCCGCTTTCAACTACTTATGTGACCTTTATGGTCGCAATGGGAACTTCCCTGGCAGACAGGGCCTGGAATCGGGAAAGTGCTGTTTACCGGGTGGCTGGTGTTCTAAATGTCATTGGAGGTTGGTTTGTAACTGCTTTTGTAGCATTTTTCGGTGCCGCTATTTTTGCCGCTATTATTTACTATGGAGGATTAATAGCAATTATTTTCCTTGTAGGGATTACTGCCTTTTTTGTCACCAAAAACACGCTGTCTCACGTAAAAAAATCCAGGGCCGATAAACGTAAGAAAAGATACAAACGCACTGATATAATTACTATTAATGAAATTACCACCGAGAGTTCTGTGAATATCTCCCAGGTGATCTCGGGAATTAAAAAGCGCTATACCAAAACTGTAGATAATTTAGGATACCACGACCTTAGTAAGCTTAAAAAGAATAATAAAAAGGTTGGGGATCTTGAAAGTGAGGTAGACGATTTAAAGGGAAATATCTATTATTTTATAAAATCGCTTGATGAGGATTCGGTGGAAGCGAGTCGCTTTTATATTCACTTGCTCGATTATTTGCAGGAAATGGTAAACTCTACCCGATATATAACACGAAATTCTTTTGAACACGTAAATAACAATCATAAAAACCTGAAATTTAATCAGATTAGAGATTTAAAAAAGATTGATAATAGGCTTCAGGGATTATTTGCCGAAATAAGATATACATTCGATGAGCACGATTTTGAGCGTCTAGATGATATTCTTGCTGAAAAGCAACAATTGCTCGATATGGTTTCAGAAATGATAGAGAAACAAATTAAGCGTATAAGGTCTTCAGAAAGTAGTCCTAAAAACACGAAGCTGTATTTCGGGCTTTTACTGGAATCTAAAGACCTAATTTCCTCAACACTTAATTTAATTCACCTATTCCGTGAGTTTTATGTGGAAGCAAAATCTACGCTTTAACAGCTCCAGGAATTATCCGTTTACTGCTTCTACATAATCTACTTTACCGCGAAGCATATCTCTTAGCATAGTTTCAATTCCGCTTTTAAGCGTCATTGTAGAAGAAGGACAGCCACTGCAAGCTCCCTGAAGGATAACTTTTACGGTTTTATTTTCAGAATTATAAGAATCAAAAAGGATATTTCCTCCATCGCTGGCAACAGCAGGTTTAATGTATTCATCCAGAATGGCGATAACCTGTTTCGAAGTATCGTCCAGGTCTCTAATTTCCTGGCTCACTTCTGGATTTGCAGGGTGAGTTGATGCTTCTGTTTGTTGAGGTAATGTGGCTTCGGCTTTTAAAACTTCTTTCCCTTCCTGTAGGTAATTAGTAATAAACTCTCTTAATTCCAGGGTAATTTCTTCCCAATTGGCTACGTCATACTTATGAATAGAAACATAATTAGAATCTATAAACACAGCCTTTACGAACGGGAAGTGAAAAAGTTGTTGCGCAAGTGGCGCATCTTTGGCTTCATCAATATTTTTAAACTCAGCAGTTTTTAAAACCAACTTTTTATTAGCTACAAATTTCATTACTCCCGGGTTGGGTGTACTTTCAGCGTATACTGTAACCGGAACATTTTTGGGCTGTTCATTATTTTCCTTAATGACTACTCCGTCTTTGTTTAAAAAATCTTCGATTTGAGCAGCAACCTCTTCCTGCACATCATCCCACTCAACAATATCATATTTCTCTATCGCGATGAAATTTTGCGCAATATAAACCGTTTTTACAAAAGGTAGGTAAAACAACTGCTGCGCTAATGGAGATTTAGCCGCTTCATCTATATTGTGAAATTCATAATTTTCGTGACGGGTTAAAAATTTATTGGTTTCAAATTTTATGATTCCCGGTTTATTTGTGGCTTGTATGTTTATGGTGAAATTGCTCATATCATTTTTTTTGCAAAAGTACTAAAGATAACTTAGTTAATCTATATCTTTACTTTTCTTATGGGGATTGGAATATTATTTACAAAGTATATTAGGGCTGGCCAATTTTCAATGGCTATAAAGGGCATTTTAATAACATTATTTTTATTGTTAAGCTCATCCTCGAAAGCCCAGGAAGTAATTCCCGTTTATTCAGACTATTTAACCGATAATCTTTTTCTTATTCACCCTTCAATGGCGGGTGCGTCCAATAGAGATCAAATAAGGCTTACTGCAAGGCAGCAATGGTTTGACGTTGAGAATGCTCCCAGCTTACAAACACTGGCAGTAAACGGCAGGTTGGGGGATAAGCTTGGTGTTGGAGGAATTGTTTTTAATGATCAAAATGGCAATTTCTCTAAAATAGGAGCTTACGGGGCAGTGGCCTATCATTTACTTTTTTCCAGAAGTGAATTAGCCCTGAATCAATTGTCCTTTGGAATTAGTGCCGGGATTATTCAGCATAGATTAGATCAAAGTGGTTTTACCGTGTTTGACCCTATTGTGAGTGGAAATAATGTATCTGATATTTTCGGGAATATGGATGTTGGAATGTCTTATTACTACCTAGATTTCTATGCTCATTTGGCTGCAAAAAATATTATCTCGGTAAATCGGGAACTTTTTTATTCTGATGCCGTGCCTAGCAATCAACGTAAATATTTGTTTTCCACGGGTTATGTATTCGATAATGATAATGACTGGAGTTATGAGCCATCTACTTTGTTTCAACTACGAGAAGCTACTAATGAGATGAATATTGACTTGAATATGAAAGTTTACCGTAATGTGGATTTTGGTCAATTGTGGGGCGGACTTTCGTACAGAAATAGTTTTGAAGGAGCTGAGTATACTGCAGAGGGC
>DATFJA010000329.1:0-10531 GCA_035269545.1 Salegentibacter sp. | reverse complement strand
ACAGCGACCCAAATAAGTTTATTGCTAAGATGGGTGCAGAATGTCTTATTGAAATATTAAGAAGAATAGATCTTAACGAACTTTCTTACGAGTTAAGACACAAGGCAAATAACGAAACTTCAAAACAACGTAAAACTGAAGCGCTTAAGCGTCTTCAGGTTGTAGAAGCTTTCCGTGATGCCAATAACAATCGCGAGAATCTTCCGGAATGGATGATTATGAAAGTGGTTCCTGTAATTCCACCAGAATTACGACCTCTTGTACCTCTTGATGGTGGACGTTTCGCGACTTCAGATTTAAATGATCTTTATAGAAGGGTTATTATTCGTAACAACCGTCTAAAAAGATTAATGGAGATCAAAGCTCCTGAAGTGATTTTACGTAACGAAAAGCGTATGCTTCAGGAATCTGTAGATTCATTGTTTGACAACACAAGAAAATCTTCAGCGGTAAAAACAGACTCTAACCGTCCGTTAAAATCGCTTTCAGATTCTCTTAAAGGTAAGCAGGGACGTTTCCGTCAAAACTTACTTGGTAAGCGTGTAGATTATTCAGCACGTTCGGTAATTGTTGTGGGGCCTGAGTTGAAAATGCACGAATGTGGTCTTCCAAAGAATATGGCTGCTGAACTTTACAAGCCTTTCGTAATTAGAAAACTAATTGAAAGAGGAATTGTAAAAACAGTAAAATCTGCCAAGAAAATAATAGACAAGAAAGAGCCGGTAGTTTGGGATATCCTTGAGAACGTTCTTAAAGGACACCCTGTATTACTTAACCGTGCTCCTACGCTTCACCGTTTAGGTATCCAGGCATTCCAGCCAAAACTTATTGAAGGTAAAGCGATACAATTACACCCATTAGCCTGTACGGCATTTAACGCCGATTTTGATGGTGACCAGATGGCGGTTCACTTACCGCTTGGGCCAGAGGCTATTTTAGAAGCTCAGCTATTAATGCTTGCTTCTCATAATATCCTTAACCCTGCAAACGGTTCGCCAATTACAGTACCGTCTCAGGATATGATTCTTGGTCTTTATTATATGACCAAGTCTAGAAAATCTACAGACGAAGTTAAGGTTAAGGGAGAAGGACTTACTTTCTATTCTGATGAAGAAGTGGTAATCGCTTACAACCAGAAGAGAGTAGACCTTAATGCCGAAATCAAGATTCGCGCTAAAGATTTTAATGAAGTAGGTGAGTTAACTTACCAAATTATAGAAACTACAGTTGGTAGAGTATTGTTTAACCAGGCTGTACCAGAAGAAGTTGGATATGTGAATACAGTATTAACCAAGAAAAACCTTAGGGATATTATTGGTGATGTATTGGCTAAAACCAGTGTTCCTGCTACAGGTGAATTCCTTGATGCAATTAAGGAAATGGGTTATGGATACGCTTTCCGTGGTGGTCTTTCCTTCAGTTTAGGTGATATTATTATCCCTGCAGAGAAGCAAACGATGATTGATGAAGCAAACGAGCAGGTTGAAGGTATTGTAGGAAACTATAATATGGGTCTTATCACCAATAATGAGCGTTATAACCAGGTAATTGATATCTGGACATCTACCAATGCCGGTCTAACCGAATTGGCTATGAAGCGTATTCGTGAAGATAAGCAAGGTTTCAACTCTGTGTTTATGATGCTTGACTCTGGTGCTCGTGGATCTAAAGAACAGATTCGTCAGCTAACAGGTATGCGTGGTCTTATGGCCAAGCCTAAGAAATCTAACTCTGGTGGAGGTGAAATTATTGAAAACCCAATTCTTTCTAACTTTAAAGAAGGTCTTTCGATTCTTGAGTACTTTATCTCTACTCACGGTGCACGTAAAGGACTTGCCGATACCGCACTTAAAACTGCCGATGCTGGTTACCTAACCCGTAGATTGGTGGATGTTTCGCAAGATGTTATTGTAAATGAAGAAGATTGCGGAACTTTAAGAGGAGTAGAAGTAAAACCACTTAAAAAGAACGAAGAAATTGTAGAATCTCTTGGAGAACGTATTTTAGGACGTATTTCTCTTCACGATGTTCTTAATCCTTCTAACAATGAACTTTTAGTTTCTTCAGGTGAAGAAATTACTTCAGAAATTGTTACGAAAATCGAAAACGCTCCAATTGGAAGTGTTGAGGTAAGATCGCCACTAACTTGTGAAGCTAAAAAAGGAATTTGTGTAAAATGTTACGGAAGAAACCTTTCTACCAATAAACTGGTACAAAGAGGTGAAGCTGTAGGTGTTGTTGCCGCGCAATCTATTGGAGAGCCGGGTACACAGTTAACACTACGTACGTTCCACGTGGGAGGTATTGCAGGTAACATTTCAGAAGATAATAAACTTGAGGCTAAATTTGACGGTATTGCCGAAATTGAAGACCTTAAAGTAGTAAAAGGAGAAGCGCCTGATGGCAGCCAGTCTGAAATAGTAATTTCAAGAACTGCCGAGCTTAAAATAAAAGATAAGAAAACCGGAGTGGTATTGAGTAACAATAACATTCCTTATGGTTCTCAAATCTTTATTGATAACGGTGCTGAAGTTTCTAAAGGCGATGTAATTTGCCAATGGGATCCTTATAACGGTGTAATTATTTCAGAATTTGCCGGTAAGATTAAATATGAAAATATTGAACAGGGTGTTACCTACCAGGTTGAGATAGATGAGCAAACTGGATTCCAGGAAAAAGTAATTTCTGAATCTCGTAATAAAAAGCTGATTCCAACCCTACACATTTTAGGTAAAAAGGATGAAGTTATTCGTTCTTATAACCTACCGGTAGGGGCTCACCTTATGGTAAACAACGAAGATAAAATTGGAGTTGGTAAGATTTTGGTTAAGATTCCTCGTAAATCATCTAAAGCAGGTGATATTACCGGTGGTCTTCCAAGAGTAACTGAGCTTTTCGAAGCACGTAACCCTTCTAATCCAGCTGTTGTTAGTGAGATTGATGGTGTTGTTTCCTTCGGAAAAATCAAGAGAGGTAACCGGGAAATTATTGTTGAATCTAAACTGGGAGAGATTAAGAAATACTTAGTGAAGTTATCTAACCAGATTCTTGTTCAGGAAAACGATTATGTTCGTGCAGGTATGCCACTTTCTGATGGTTCTGTAACTCCAGAAGATATTCTTAATATTAAAGGGCCAAACGCTGTTCAACAATATCTTGTTAACGAAGTTCAGGAAGTTTACCGACTACAGGGTGTGAAAATTAATGATAAGCACTTTGAGGTTGTAGTAAGACAAATGATGCGTAAGGTTAGAATTCAGGATCCGGGTGATACTATTTTCTTGGAAAACCAACTTGTTCATAAATCAGATTTCATCGAGGAGAACGATAAAGTCTTCGGAATGAAAGTGGTTGAAGATGCAGGTGATTCAGAAAGTTTAAAACCAGGTCAAATTCTTTCTCCAAGAGAGCTTAGAGATGAGAACTCGTTGTTAAGACGTGAAGACAAAAACCTTGCAACTGCAAGAGACGTAACTGCGGCAACCGCTACACCGGTTCTTCAGGGTATTACTCGAGCATCGCTACAAACAAAATCGTTTATTTCTGCGGCTTCCTTCCAGGAAACTACTAAAGTATTGAACGAGGCTGCTGTAAGTGGTAAGATCGATAAGCTTGAAGGATTGAAAGAAAATGTAATTGTAGGACACAAGATTCCTGCAGGTACAGGTATGCGCAAGTACGATAGCATTATCGTTGGTTCTAAAGAAGAATTTGACGAAATGATGGAACATAAGCAAGAAGTTAATTATAACTAATGCCTATAAAAAGAGCCGCAAATGCGGCTCTTTTCTTTTTATAAAAAATGGAATCCCGACCTAAAGTCGGGATTTTTTGTACTTTTATATTTCGCTTTAATTAAGCGTATTGGGAGCTTTTAATTTTTTAAACTAATAGTTTCCCTATCCAAATTAAAAGTATTTAATAAAATTCAACAATTATGAGTGAAGAAAAAAAGAAACCTAAGAAAGGTCAAATAAATATAGAACTGGATGAAGCAGTAGCAGAAGGAACCTATTCTAATTTAGCTATAATTAATCATTCCGTTTCAGAATTCGTAGTAGATTTTGTAAATATTATGCCCGGAAGACCTAAAAGCAAAGTGAAATCAAGAATCATTTTGACTCCACAACACGCCAAAAGGTTATTAAAAGCTTTGAATGATAATATTCAACGTTTCGAAAAAGCTCACGGTGAAATCAGGGATTACGAGAAGGCGCCAATGCCATTAAATTTTGGACCAACTGGCCAGGCCTAATTCATTTGAGAATATTCATTTAAAACCCCGCAGATATTTTTTATCCGGCGGGTTTTTTATTGCTTCTTTTTCTCTTAATCTCGGTTTGAAGCGTTTGCTAAATAATGCCTAACTTGTAAGTAAAGCCTGAATGAGTAATCTTTTATTCTACTTAAAATTTTTCGAAAAATGACCATTAAGAAAAAAAACTCCGAACCAACTAAGCGAATAGCTGCAATAGATCTTGGAACCAATTCTTTCCATGCCGTTTTGGTAGATATTTATCCCGATGGTAGTTTCCGTACAGTAAATAAGCTGAAAGAAATGGTTAGTCTTGCCGAAAAAGGCCTGGAAGATAGATTAAGTCGCGAAGCTATGAATAGAGGGCTGGAAGCATTGAATCGTATCAAGTTCTTATGTGACAGCCATAACGTAGAAAATATTCTTGCTTTTGCTACCAGCGCTATTCGTGAGGCCGAAAATGGAGGCGATTTTATTAAAGAAGTAGGAGATGAAGTTGGAATAAGAGTACGCGCCATTTCGGGAAAGATGGAAGCTGAAATGATCGGTTTAGCTGTTATGCACAGTATCGTTTTAAGTGAAGAAATGGTGCTCATGGCTGATATTGGTGGTGGGAGTGTTGAATTTATTATTGGCAATGGCAAAGAATTTATTTATTACAATAGTTTAAAACTGGGAGTTGCCAGGATGGCTGCTGCATTTGTAGATTCAGATCCTATTACAGAAAAAGACATTAAAAAGCTACAAAATCACTTTAAAAAGGAACTTGCGGAAATAATCAAATTAGCCAAAAAGCATAAGGTAAAAACCATTATTGGTTCTTCTGGAACTATGGAAAATATAGGTGAGATGGTTGCCAATCGAAAATCTCTCACTGCCGAGAGAAGTCTTAATGAATTGGAATTTACCGCAGAGGACTTTAATGACCTGTATTCAGATTTTATAAAGCTCGATAGAAAGCAGCGTAAAAAAGAAAAGGGACTGGAAGAAAAAAGAATAGATATTATTAATCCCGGGATGGTTTTAGTAGAATTCCTTTTACAGAAATTAAACATTGAAAATATAAAAATTTCAGAAGGAGCACTTCGGGAAGGAATGATACTGAATTATATTGAGAATAAAAAGGATCAACTAAACCTGGATCTTGTGGCAAATTTTCAAGATCCACGACGTAGAAGTATTTTTGAATTATTGCGCAAGACTAATTGGGCTGAAGCGCATTCCAGGCACGTGACTAATTTTGCATTACAGCTTTTTGATGAATTTAAAGAAGATTTAAATTTAAAAGAGACGGACAGGGAATTGCTGGAATATGCCAGTTTAATGCACGATATAGGTTACTATATTTCTTATCGAAAACATCATAAACACGCTTTATACCTTATTAAATATTCAGATTTACTCGGCTTTAAGGAAGATGAGATCAACATTATGGCCAATGTAAGTAGGTACCATAGAAAATCTGCGCCGCATAAGAGACATACACCTTACAAACAATTAAATAAAAAGTTACGGAAAAGAGTGAAAAAGCTTTCGGCTATCTTAAGGGTGGCTGATGGCCTTGATCGCAGTCATTACCAGAACGTGCAGAAACTTGAAATCATTAATGAAGAAGACACTATAGAATTGTTAATTACCACCCATAGTGATCCCGAACTAGAAATATGGGGCACTTTGCGAAAAGGCGATCTGCTTGAAAAATTAACCGGGAAAAAGCTAAAGGTTATTCAGGTTAATGATAAAAAATAAAACTATCATTTGAGTTTCTTAAAATAAATTCTTGCGGCTTTCATAACTCTCGGAGCTAGAATTAATGTCGAAATCATTGTTGGGATCGCCATCAATGCAAAGAAACCATCAATGAGGTTAATCATCATACTTAAGGAGGTAGTGGCTCCCAAAAGAATACTTATGATGTAGAAATAATTATAATAATGTTTATTTTCTGCACCGGCCAAATAGGAGAGACATTTCGTTCCATAGTATGAAAAAGAAAATAATGACGAAATACTAAAAGCCGAGATACAAAGTAATAAAAGATAATCTCCAACATAAGGAATGGCATCTTCAAAAGCAGCTGCAGTAAGACTTACACCATTTACATCTGTAGTTTGCCAAATTCCCGTTACCAAAATAGCAAGTGCGGTAAGTGTGCATACAATTAAAGTGTCTATGGCCGGCCCCATCATGGCTACAAGTCCTTCCCGAACCGGTTCTGAAGTTTTACTGGCTCCGTGAGCCATTGTGGCGGTTCCTATCCCGGCTTCATTAGAAAAAGCGCCTCGTCTTACACCTAAAATAATTAAACCACCCAGCACTCCACCAAGCATTGGTTCACCTTTATAATTTTCAGCAGCAAAAGCATCTGTAAATATTGATGAGAAATAATAAGGAACAACATCAAAATTCACAATTAAAATAATAATTACTGATATAAAATAAAGCGCCACCATTGCCGGTACTAATTTGGAAACGGTTTTGCTTATTCGTTGTAAGCCACCAAGGATGACAATCGAAGTAAGGATTACCAGGATAATGCCTATAATTAGGTTTGTACCAAACCCGGTAGGAATATTATTTGGCTCTAATAGAATGTAATTAATAGCCTGTGTAAGTTGGTTTACGTTAAAAACCGGTAGTGCACCAATAAGTCCCGCCACACTGAAAAAGATGGCCATAAACTTCCATTTTTTTCCCAGACCTTCTTCAATAAAATACATTACTCCACCCTGAATATTTCCTTGTGTATCCTTGCCCCTGTACATTACAGCCAGCGTGTTCGTGAAGAACTTCGTGGCCATACCAACCACCGCACTAACCCAGAGCCAAAATATTGCTCCCGGGCCACCCAAAGCTATAGCTACCGCGACACCGGCAATATTTCCCATTCCTACAGTAGAGGAAAGAGCGGTAGAAAGCGATTGAAAGTGGTTTATTTCTCCGGGGTCGTTAGGGTCATTATATTTCCCACGAAGAAGATCTAATGAATGTCCTAGGTACCTAAATGGAAGGAAATTAGATAAAATAAGCAGGTAAAATCCGCCACCAATTAATAAAATTACCAATGGAAGTCCCCAAACAGCCGAAGCGAATTGGGAAACGAGTTCATCTAATACATCCATAAAACCTCAATTACGCTGAAAATATATGAAATTAACTCCTATTTAACACAGCGCGCTAATAGGTTTCTTTTGGCTTCTTTATTATCGTTTTAGAACCAGGTGTTTAAAATTCTGAAGTAAAGTGAAATTTTATATTTGGATATTTATCCCTTGTCATTTGCAAAGAGAATTGGGAATCTGCCAGAAACACCAGCTGTCCCTTTTTATCTTTCGCAAGGAATTTTGCTTTAAGCCTTTTAAAATCTTTAAATTCCTCGCTTTTTTCATCTTCGGCTTCGATCCACGTGGCTTTGTAAACGTTTAGATTTTCATAAGTACATTTGGCGCCGTATTCGTGTTCTAGCCTGTATTGAATAACTTCAAACTGAAGCGCTCCCACGGTACCTATAATTTTTCTTCCGTTTAATTCCAGGGTGAAAAGTTGAGCTACCCCTTCATCCATCAACTGGTCAATTCCTTTGGCGAGCTGTTTAGATTTCATAGGATCGGCATTATTGATATATCTAAAATGCTCCGGGGAGAAACTTGGAATTCCGCGGTAGTTTAAATTTTCACCTTCTGTAAGGGTGTCACCAATTTTAAAATTCCCGGTATCGTGCAATCCAACAATATCGCCCGGAAAGGAAACGTCTACAATTTCTTTCTTTTCCGCAAAAAAGGCATTGGGGCTGGAAAACTTAAGGTTTTTATTGTGTCTAACATGTAGATAAGCTTTATTTCGTTCAAATTTTCCTGACACAATCTTTATAAACGCTAATCTATCCCGGTGTTTAGGATCCATATTGGCGTGGATCTTAAAAACAAAACCGGTAAATTTATCTTCATCTGGTTCTACCAGGCGTTCTTCACTTTCTTTAGGTCTTGGTGTAGGTGCAATATTTATAAAGCAATCCAACAATTCCCGAACTCCAAAGTTATTTAAAGCCGAACCAAAAAATACGGGTTGTAGGCGTCCTTCCAGGTAAGCTTCTTTATCGAATTCAGGATAGACACCCTGGGCAAGTTCCAGTTCTTCTCTTAAATTATCCGCAGAGTCGCTTCCAATTAATTCATCTAATTCATTAGAAGTTAAATCAGAGATCTCAATAGTGTCCTCAATATCTTTTTTAGGATCACCGGTAAAGAGGTTTACGTTCTTTTCCCAAATATTGTAGATTCCTTTAAAGTCGTAGCCCATTCCTATTGGGTAGCTTAAAGGGGTTACGGTAAGGTTTAGCTTTTGTTCAATTTCATCAAGTAATTCAAAGGCATCTTTTCCTTCCCGGTCCATTTTATTGATAAAAACAATCATCGGGATATTTCGCATTCTACAAACTTCAACCAGTTTTTCAGTTTGTTCCTCCACACCTTTGGCAACGTCTATTACCACGATCACACTGTCCACAGCGGTTAAGGTTCTAAATGTATCTTCAGCAAAATCCTTGTGGCCCGGAGTATCAAGGATATTGATTTTTATATCTCTATATTCAAAAGCTAAAACAGAAGTCGCAACCGAAATTCCTCTTTGTCGTTCAATTTCCATAAAATCACTGGTCGCGCCTTTTTTAATCTTGTTAGATTTAACCGCCCCGGCTTCCTGAATAGCCCCGCCAAAAAGCAATAATTTTTCGGTAAGTGTGGTTTTACCCGCATCGGGGTGGGAAATGATTCCAAAGGTTCTTCTTCGTTTTAGTTCTTTTTGAAAACTCTTCATCTATAAATTTATTAACGGGTTCCCTGCCTGCTAAACAATAACGTTGAGGAAACCTCTGTGGTAAATGCTAATTAATGGAGTTTATTCCAGATAATTTAGAGCTGCAAAAGTACTATTATTTTGAGGAAAATTAAGGATAATTCAAAAAGCTCCTTTTATAGTATAACTGTAGCTTTTAGCAAAAACTTCTTAAAAACTTCTGGCTTCAAAAACATTCAGTAATTTTACATTATGGGGCAATTTTTTAAAAGCATAATGGTTTTTTTAGCCGTATTACTAGCGGGTTTAAATTGTTATGCGCAGGCTGAGAAGCAACAAATTGCACCGGGAGCCTATGTGATAAACATGGGGGTAAGTCCGCAAACTGTAGAAAACTCGTTACAAGCTTATGGTTTGATCTATAACTTGTTAAAGAATGAGAAGATTGAAATTAAATGGATCATTAACCCAACTAAAATTAAAGACGGTGCCGATTTCACTTATCGAGATGTTACTTTTAGAGGGGGCACATTTATTATTTCGGTTTCTTACTTAACTAACGATATTAAGAAGTTAATTACCGTCTGGGAGGAAAAGGGAATTGTGGGAATGTATTTGGAGGAGTCCGTTGAAGTTCCCGTTTTTACCACATTGTCAATGGCCCCACGATGGACCTTAGATAGGGAAAATGGTTATATCGCGGTGCCTTTTTTCAAAGCTGCTGGAATCCCTACAGGTGCTTATGGTGGGAGCAATAGGAAAAATTGGAAAAGCCCTGAAGACCTTGGAGTTTGTGATGATATTTTTGTGATGCCCCACGCCGATCCCGGATTTAATTCTCATAAAAATCTTTATAGCTGGAATAAGAAATATAAAGGAGCTATTTGGGCGGGGTGTCATGCAGTAAGTAAATTAGAAAATCTTACAGGAAATATTAAGCTTGAAGACAAAGACAGTACAGAATTTATACAATTAAATTTTTTAAGTTCAGGGTTTCCGGGAGCCCAAAGTGCGGGTTTGATCTCTTATACAGAGCATAGACACGGAACACCACCCTACCAACATCTACATCCGGCAGATCCAGTGGCGCAATATATTGGTAGTCCGGATGAAGCCCATTTAAATGGCTCTGAAAGAATTTTTCTTCCGAAGAAGATAAACAGGTGGCGAAAGGAAACAAAGAAAATTCTTATAGATGCTGATGCGCCCGACATTCCTGAAATTGCCGGAGATACCGCAGTAATTACAGCTTATGGACACGCGTATGGAAATACAGAGAATGGCTTGGTGATGTACCAGGCGGGACATAGTATTTATGGAAGAGATCCTCATAATATTGCAGCTATGCGCGCCTTTTTTAATTGGAGTTTCTATGCGGCTGAAGTAAAAAGAAGAAAAAACGCATTAAAATTCGGAAACAGAAAAGGCTTACCGATAGTTGACGCTAAAGTTGGCGATGACCTTACCGGCGCGTTAAGATTA
>DATFJA010000328.1:0-3390 GCA_035269545.1 Salegentibacter sp. | reverse complement strand
AAAAAATAACTTTTTTTACTTTTATTTTTTTAAGCTTTTTTAAACCTTAAAAAACACCGTATCCCAACATGTAATGAACTTCCCACTTTACTCCGCAACCCTCGTTGTGTCTCAAAGCGGGTGCAAATATACTGCTGTTTTCTTCCCCCACAAGCCATAAATAACTTTTTTTTTAAGAAAACTTAAAACCAAACTATAACTCTCTCTAAAAAAGGAACTTGAAAGATAAAAAATTTTAAAGAAATATTGGGAAGGAATCGAATTAATTTAAGCGGCCTTTCTTTTTACTCCATTTATCCGTGAGTTCAACATACTCAAAATCCAGTGCAGTAGCCTGTGGCTCCAGGATATCATTGACAAAAGAGCGTTGCAGAATATCTTCTATTAAAAAGTCTTCCTGATTACTTTTTGGATCAAACTCCTCTTTCAATGAAATTTCAAATAAACTAGCGGTAGTATTGTACCAGAAAGCACGCCATCCGCTTTTTAAATTTCTAATTAGATTAAAAGCCGTAGTACCTGTTTGGCGGTGCACTAATTTCACCAGAATTTGTCCTTCGGTATGGGTGAGCTTCTTTAATTCCGCAGAAAATTCTTTCTCAATATAATTTTGAACGATTTTAGTATACTTTCTTTGTGCCGATCTCGAGTCAATTCCCTCTAACCTTGAATTCAGCGCTACCAATCTCTCAGAGGCCAATTTAGCATAAGGATACACCTTCCTCGTTTTTCTCCTTAATATAAGGTATCGTTTTCTCTCAGCCAGATTATCAAAATGAAGTTTCTTTAAAATCACCACTTCATTAAGGTTTATACTTTCTCTTGGCACGGAGTCACCGGCAATAATCATATATTTTTTTTGAACAGTATCCTGGGCAGGAATACTATCTTGAGCTAAAAGTCCTGAAAAACTAAAGAATAATATTACAAAAAGAGTTCTAAGCATTCACCAATATTTAGCTTGCTATCGTACTAAAATCATTCCAAAATTAATCAATAATGAGTTGCCATACATTTAATTCTTATTAAATTCGTGGAAAATCATAACAATGAGTAAAGAAAGTATACTGGATAAGGAGTCTATAGAGTTTTTAGAAAAATACCTTAATAATGCCTCTCCAACAGGTTTTGAATCTGAAGGGCAAAAATTGTGGATGGATTATTTGAAACCTTATGTAGATGAATTTTTCACCGACAGTTACGGTACAGCGGTTGGCGTAATAAACCCGGAAGCCGAATATAAAGTGGTTATTGAAGGTCATGCCGACGAAATTTCCTGGTACGTAAATTATATCACCGACGAAGGTTTTATTTATGTTGTAAGGAATGGTGGAAGCGACCACCAAATTGCTGCTTCAAAACGCGTTAATATTCATACAAAAAAAGGAATCGTTAAGGGTGTATTCGGATGGCCCGCAATTCATACACGTGAAAAGGATAGCGAGCAGTCCCCTAAAATAGACAATATATGCATAGATGTTGGGTGCACCAGCAAAGATGAAGTTGAAGAATTAGGTGTACATGTTGGTTGTGTTATCACCTACCCGGACGAATTCTTTATTCTAAATGAAAATAAATTTGTTTGCCGCGCTTTAGATAACCGTATGGGCGGTTTTATGATCGCGCAGGTAGCAAAGCTTCTGAAGAAAAACAAAAAGAAACTTCCTTTTGGACTATATATTACTAATGCGGTTCAGGAAGAGATAGGACTTCGTGGTGCCGAAATGATCACGCACCGTATAAAACCAAATGTTGCTATTGTGACCGACGTTACTCACGATACAAATACGCCAATGATCAATAAAAAGAAAGCTGGAGATACTAAAATAGGACACGGCCCGGTAATTGCCCACGCTCCTGCTGTTCAAAATAAATTAAGAGAATTACTTATCGAAACAGCTCAGGAAAAAGAAATTCCTTTTCAGCGCATGGCAAATTCGAGGTTTACAGGAACAGATACCGATGCGTTTGCCTATAGCAATGGCGGTGTTCCTTCAGCGTTAATTTCACTTCCTCTAAGATATATGCATACTACTGTTGAAATGGTCCATAGAAGCGATGTGGAAAATGTGATTAAATTAATTTATGAAAGTGTTCTCAAAATAAAAGAAGGAGAAGGTTTTAGTTATTTTGACTAAAAACTTATTTACTTTCAAATATGATTCAGCCCTTTTCGGAAATTTCTGAAAAGGGCTTTTTCATTTTCTTAGGAGTACTTTCACAATTCTTTATCATATCCCGGCAATTTTTCCGATTATATTTAGTAAAAAAGAAAATGACCATTTCTCCCGAAGAGATAAACACTTTAATTTCCAATACTAATGAAGCTGTAGATTTTGCGAACCTTACTTATGTTTCTGAAGAAAAGCTTTCTATTAGCCGAAAAAAAGTGGGGCGTGGTTTCTCATATATATATAAAGGAGAAAGAATAGCAGATGATGAAACTATAGAACGGATTAAAGGTCTTGTGATACCCCCCGCCTGGAAGCAAGTCAAAATTACACATCTGGAAAATGGGCATTTGCAAGTTGTGGGACGTGATGAAAAAAACCGGAAACAATATATTTACCATCCAACCTGGAGTAAATTAAGAAACGAAACCAAATTTTTCAAAATGGCAGCTTTTGGTAAAAATCTACCTAAAATAAGAAAACAGGTAGATAAAGATCTTGATTTACCGGAAATGAGCAAGCGAAAAGTACTAGCCTTAATTTTGAGACTTATGGAAGAAACCCACATTAGGATTGGAAACCATTACTACGCGAAAAAAAACAAAACTTACGGACTTTCCACTTTTAGAACACGACACCTAAAAACTTATAAAACCAGGATCAAATTTGAATTTATTGGAAAGAAAGGCAAAGAACATTCGGTTACCGTAAAAAACAAGAAACTTATAAAGCTGGTTAATCAATGTGAAGAAATTCCAGGTTGGGAGCTTTTTAAATTTTACGATGAAAATGGGGACAAACAATCTATAGATAGTGGAATGATTAACGATTACATCCAGGAAATTAGCGGAGACCTGTTTTCTGCTAAAGATTTTAGAACCTGGAGTGCCACTAAAATATTTTTTGAAACTTTGCTAGAAATGGGTTACACCGAAGAAGAAAAGCAAAATAAGAAGAACATTTTGCAGGCTTTTGATGCCTCGGCGGAAGGTTTAGGAAACACTCGTGCAGTTTGCCGCAGTTATTATGTACATCCTAAAGTGGTGAATTCTTATGAAACCGGTGAAATCGCTCCCTATTTTGATAAAATTAAAACTGAAGAAAAACAAGATTATATCTCCCTTTCTGAAACTGAGCAAGTAATTTTAAATATGATCGAGGATTATGAAGTTGATATTTAAAATCTAATAAATTAGCTGTCTTCAATTTTGATTAAATT
>DATFJA010000327.1:0-23023 GCA_035269545.1 Salegentibacter sp. | reverse complement strand
CTCTTCACGTGTTCCACTTTGCCTATTAGCCAACTTTTCAAGTTCTTCTTTTCTTTTTAAGGTAACCACCCTTCCAGAATCTATAATTGCCGTACCCTTTTCAAAAGATAAAACAGAAAACGGGCTAATATTTGGATTTATATAAATATCGGTTTTTGGAATTTTTTCTTTCATATCACTAATAGTACGAAAGTTGCTTATTTGGGTTAGGATATCGAACACACTGTTTAAATCCTCTCTATCTACCAGGCTATCCTGTACATCTACCCCTATAATTACCTCAGCTCCTCTTTTTCTAAGTTCTTCTACTGGGTAATTATTTGCAACGCCACCATCAGTTAAAAGTCTACCATCTAATTTTACAGGACTAAAAATGGACGGAATAGCGCTACTGGCAGAAACCGCCTGCGCAAAAGAACCTTCATCTAATATCACTTCTTCCCCGGTTTCAATATCTGCAGCTACACAAAAAAAAGGAATAGGCAACTCACTAAAATCATCTACACTCCCCAGATGCATAGTGAGTTCTGACATTAAATTATAAACATTTTGCCCCCTGGAAAGTCCCGACGGCAATCCTATTTTAAAATCATCGAAAGGGAGACTAATCGCATATTTTTCAGCATCTTCTTTTTCGTAGAAAGATTTTGCGCTTCGCGGAATATTATCCTGAATTAAAATATTGAAATTGGTCTCATGAAAAATGGAATCTAACTGCCGTGCTGTATAACCTGAAGCATATAACCCGCCAATAATTGCTCCCATACTACTGCCGCCAATATAATCTATTCTAAGCCCGGCTTCTTCAATAACTTTTAAAGCACCAATATGGGCCAGACCTTTTGCGCCACCTCCACTTAAAACTAAGCCGACTTTCAGATCTTCCTGTTCCTGCGAAACTCCAGGAAAGGCCATTAGCAGAAGAATTAATAGTAGTAGCTTATTCATTTTTTTATAACTGTCGCAAGCTTAGTCCGGTGCATTCTTTGACTTATAATGATTGAAAATTATCCCGGCCTTAGAAATCCCGATAACTTCGGCCAATTCTTTTTCCGAAGCTTCTTTAATTCGTTTTACCGATCGAAATTGTTTTAATAATTCTACCACAGTTTTTTCGCCGATTCCGGTAATTTCTTCCAGCTCTGTATTTAACGCACTTTTACTTCTTTTGTTACGATGAAAAGTAATCCCAAACCTGTGTGCTTCATTCCTTAGCTGCTGGATGATCTTTAAAGATTCCGATTTCTTATCTAAATAGAGCGGAATAGTATCTCCCGGATAAAAAATTTCTTCCAAACGTTTTGCGATGCCAATAATGGCTATTTTTCCTCGTAAGCCTAAATCTTCCAGCGCTTTTACTCCAGAAGAAAGCTGACCCTTTCCTCCATCTACAATAATTAATTGAGGTAAATCTTCTCCTTCATTCAGCAAACGTTTGTAACGTCTAAAAACCACCTCTTCCATAGAAGCGAAATCATCTGGCCCTTCAACGGTCTTGATATTAAATTTACGATAATCTTTCTTACTTGGCTTCCCGTTTTTAAAGACTACACAGGCTGCCACAGGATTTGTTCCCTGAATATTAGAGTTATCGAAACATTCAATATGCCTGGGCTCCACATTAAGGCGAAGATCCTCTTTCATTTGCGCCATGATTCGTTTCACATGCCTGTCTGGATCTACAATTTTCATTTGCTTAAAACGCTCCTGGCGGTAATATTTAGCGTTACGCTGTGATAATTCTACGATCTTTTTCTTATCGCCAAGTTTTGGGATGGTCACTTTTACATTCTCCCCTGCGTCCACTTTAAAAGGAACATATATTTCTTTTGAATTAGAACTGAACCGCTGCCGAATTTCGGTAATTGCTAATTCCAACAGTTCCTCATCGGTTTCATCCAGCTTCTTCTTCATTTCTATAGTATGTGATCTAATAATAGCGCCGTGAGAAAGCTGAAGAAAATTCACATAACCGTAACCCTCATCTGAAATTATAGAAAATACATCAACATTGGTGATCTTAGGATTGACTACCGTAGATTTAGACTGGTAATTCTCAAGTACATCAATTTTATTTTTAATACGCTGGGCATCTTCAAATTCCATATTTTCAGCATGCTCCTTCATTTGCTCCCGAAACTGCTGTAGTGAATCCTTGAAATTTCCTTTTACAATTTGCCGAATTGCCTCAATATTGCTGTTGTATTCAGCTTCAGCCTGTTTTGCTTCACATGGCCCTTTACAGTTTCCTAAATGATATTCTAAACAAACTTTATATTTCCCGTTTCTTATTTTCTCTTCAGAAAGATCATAGTTGCAGGTTCTAAGTTTATATAATCCTTTAATAAGATCCAGCAATGTATTTACCGTTTTAAAACTGGTAAAAGGCCCGTAATACTCGCTGCCATCCTTTATTAACTTACGGGTAGGAAAAACTCTCGGAAAACGTTCATTTTTGATACAGATCCAGGGATAGGTTTTATCATCTTTAAGCATCACGTTAAAACGCGGCTGATGCTTTTTAATAAGGTTATTTTCTAACAGTAAAGCGTCGGTCTCAGACTCTACTACTATGTGTTTTATTTCCTTGATCTTTTTCACCATCACGCCAATACGATGACTATCGTGGCGCTTGGTAAAATAGGAAGTCACCCTTTTTTTTAGGTTCTTGGCTTTTCCTACATACAATATCTTTCCGTTCTTATCGTAATATTGATAGACTCCGGGACTATTAGGCAGGGTTTTTAATTGTACTTCTAAAGCTGGTGTTTCCATCTCCCCAAAGGTAGAATTTATTATGCGGAGCTTTAAAAATTGTCAAGACTAGTAAATGTTAAATTTGTATTAAATAAAATACGAAAAACCTATTTAGAAGCTCTGTTTCCGGTAGAAAGCCTTCAAATTTTATAATTTCTATAAAAAGATTGCATGTGTATTTTACTACCTTGCGATATGGAGAAAAAAGTAATTGGGCGTTTTGACAAAGCAGATTTTCCTGCCTTGCATTTAAATGATATCGCTATTAAAATTGATACCGGCGCCTATACTTCATCTATTCACTGCGAAAATATAGTTGAGGACGATGGAGTTTTAGAATGTACTTTCCTTGATGATGAGCATCCGCTATACAATGGGAAAAAATTTACTTTTACTGATTATGATATCGTTTTTGTGCGCAGTAGTAATGGCATGATCCAAAAAAGATATCAGGTATTATCTACCATCAAAATTTTTGATAAGGTCTATAAAATTTCGCTTTCTTTGTCTTCGCGACAGGAAATGAGGTTTCCGGTTCTAATTGGCCGAAAATTTCTTACCAAAAAATTCATGGTAGATACCGAATTAACTGACGTTTCTTACAATCTAAAACAAAAATGAAAATAAAAATCCTTTCGCGTAACAGTCACCTTTATTCTACAAAACGACTTGTAGAAGCTGCTACTAAACGTAAACACGAAGTAGAAGTTGTAGATCCCTTAAAGTGTGATATCGTTATTGAAAAGCGCAAACCCAATATTTATTATAAAGGTGCCTATATAGAAGGGGTGGATGCCATAATACCAAGAATTGGTGCTTCGGTTACTTTTTACGGGACTGCAGTAGTTAGACAGTTTGAGATGATGGGAGCATTTACTACCACAGAATCTGAATCGCTGGTAAGAAGCCGTGACAAATTAAGAAGCCTACAGGTGCTTTCCCGCGCAAAAATTGGACTACCTAAAACTGTTTTCACCAATTACTCCAGAGATGTTTCGGGAGTAATCAAACAAGTTGGCGGAACTCCTTTGGTTATAAAGTTATTAGAAGGAACCCAGGGAGTTGGTGTCGTTTTAGCCGAGACTAAGAACGCAGCGGAATCTGTAATTGAAGCTTTTAATGGCTTACAAGCCCGTGTAATTGTTCAGGAATTTATTAAAGAAGCCAAAGGAGCAGATATCAGAGCCTTTGTTGTAGACGGCCACGTAGTTGGTGCTATGAAAAGACAGGGTAAAGAAGGTGAGTTTAGATCTAATTTGCACCGCGGAGGAACTGCTGAAGTTTTTGAACTTAGTGATGAAGAAGAAATCGCAGCCGTAAAAGCCACTAAAGCAATGGGGCTCGGGGTAGCGGGTGTAGACATGCTACAGAGTGCGCGTGGACCATTAATTCTTGAGGTAAATTCTTCTCCAGGTCTAGAAGGGATTGAAAAAGCTACCGGTAAAGACATCGCCAAATCCATAATTAGATACATCGAAAGGAACGTTTAGTACATGGCAAAAATAACCAGTGACAATGTTCTGGAAATTCTCGGTGAAAAAGTAAAACCGGGAAAAAGTGCTACTATTAATTTTAATATGGCCAAACTTTACACCACAACCTCGGTGGAAGTGCCAGTTATTATCGAACGATCTAAAAGACCCGGCCCGGTAATGTTAATAACCGCCGGCATTCACGGTGACGAAATTAATGGAGTGGAAATTGTTCGCCAAATCATTTCTAAGGGAATCAATAAGCCACAAAAAGGAACTATTATTTGTATTCCAGTGGTCAATATTTTTGGATTTCTCAACTTAAGAAGGGAATTTCCTGATGGTCGTGACCTAAACCGAATGTTTCCGGGAACAAAACACGGCTCCCTTGCCAGCCGGTTTGCATTCCAGTTTGTGAAGAATATCTTACCCCTTGCTAATTTTTGTCTTGATTTTCATACCGGAGGTGCCAGTAGGTTTAATGCTCCGCAGGTAAGAGTAAAACGGGGAGATGTTCAGAGCCTTAAATACGCCCGTATTTTTGGGGCTCCCTTTACCATTCACTCAAAGACTATCACCAAATCTTACCGCGAAACCTGTGCTAAAAAAGATATTCCCGTATTACTCTTTGAAGGAGGAAAATCTCAGGATAGCAATAAGGATGTAGCCAAGCACGGAGTAGAAGGAACTATGCGAATTTTGAGTTTCCTCGAAATGCTTAATCCAAAATTTGAATATCCAGATCCTATTGGTGAAACTGTAGTGATTGAAAACACCAACTGGATGCGTGCTAAATACAGCGGACTTTTGCACATGAAAATTCCATGTGGGAAGCACGTAGAAAAGGGTGAATACATTGGTACTATTACTGATCCTTATGGAAAATTTAGACATAAGATTAAAGCGGTAAATACAGGATATGTCATAAATATCAATGAATCTCCTATTGTCTATCAGGGAGATGCCATTTTTCATATTTCAGCACCACCAAAAGATGAATAAAGCCGAATTAAGAAAAAAATATAAAGCTTTACGCTTAGACCTTACCGAAAAAAAAATAGAAGAACTTAGCCTTGAAATTGCTAATAGACTTCTACAATTACCGGTTTGGGAGCAGGAGCTCTATCACCTCTTTCTAAGCATTGCTGAGCAAAAAGAAATTGACACAGAATATATTTTACACATACTCCAGGGAAAAGATAAAAATGTGGCGTTGTCTAAGACCAATATTCAAGACAACAAATTAGAGCATTATTTACTTACCGATAGTACCGTTATTAGAAAAAATCGATGGAATATCCCCGAACCCGACGGCGGCATACCAATCGCTCCTGAAAAGATAGATGTAGTTTTTGTACCCTTGTTAGCGTTTGACGAACAGGGCCACCGCATTGGCTATGGAAAAGGATTTTATGATACTTTTTTGAATGAATGTAAACCTAATGTAGTAAAAATCGGACTCTCATTTTTTGCAGCCGAACCTCATTTTAAAGAGGTTTTTAGTAGTGACGTTCCACTAGACTATTGCGTAACGCCAAATAAAATATATAAGTTTAAAAATTAGGGAATTAGGAAGTATTCTGTTATTTTTAACAAAACTTTCATCCCATTAATGCTAAACGACCTTCAATTAAACAGCATTCTTGAAGATTTTGATATCGCTTACTGGAAGATTAATCTTCTAAATAAAGAGGTAACCTGGTCAGAACATTTTAATACCCTTGTGGGTAATCCCGAATTTTCCGAATCCCATTTTGATTATTTTCTGAAAGAAATTCTGCATCGCGACTATCGTTATGATTTCAGAATTTATTTTGATAAACTAACGGAAGAAAATGAAGCTTTTAATATTGAACTTAAGCTGAAACTTGGTAATGGGAAGTACCGTTGGTTTGAATGCAGGAATCTTAAAAACAAAGAGAGCAATAGGGATACCGCAGTACTACTTTTCGTAAATATCCATCAAAGCAAACGCGACCAGTATACCATAGAAGAAAATTTCTTCTACTATCGGGAAACTGCGCAAATGACCAATACCGGAGGATGGTATATAGACACGGTAAACCGGAATATTTACTGGGATAATGTTACTAAAAAAATTATAGACTGCCCCCTGGATTATCAGCCGCCTTACGAAGAACATTTCAAATTTTACGCACCGGAGGAGCATCCAACGGTAATTTCGGCTTTTGAAAAGTGTGAAAAATATGGGATTCCATTTAAAGTGGAGCTAAAAATGCGAAACTTATATCACAAAGATTTCTGGGTTTGTGCTACCGGGAAACCGGTTTATAACGAAGACCAGGAGATCATAGGAATTCGTGGTGTATTCCAGGATATAAACGAGCAAAAAGTCAACGAACTTAATTTACAGAATTCCCTGGATATTATTGCCACACAAAATTCCAGGCTATTTAATTTTGCCCATATTGTTTCCCATAATTTACGTTCTCATAGCAGCAATCTCTGCCTAATTGTAGAACTTTTAAAGGAAGCAAAAACCGATACCGATAAAATTGAATTAATACCAAATGTTTCAGATATTTCTGAAAATCTGGATTCAGCCATAAATCAGTTAAATGAAATTGTAAACAGACAGTCACTTTTGCGCAAAGAACGCCGAATTGTTTCTTTTGAAAAAGCATTAAGTGGGGTAATGGCTTCAACTTCATCCTTAATTAATCGAGAAAATGCAAAAATCGTAGCTGAATTTCACGCCCTAAAAGAAATTAGCTATATACCTGAGTATCTTGAAAGTATTTTACTAAATTTAATTTCAAATGCCATAAAATATAAACATCCTGGTAGAAAACCGGTGATTTTTATTCAAACCTATATTAAGAACGAAACTCCGTTTTTGGAGGTTAGTGACAACGGTTTAGGCATTGACCTGGATCAATATGGTGACAAGATGTTTGGGATGTACAAAACCTTTCACAAGAACCTGGATTCACGAGGAATAGGACTTTTTATAACTAAAAACCAGGTAGAAACACTTGGTGGTTCGATCTCGGTAACCAGCACTGTAGATGTAGGCACTACATTTAAGATTAAATTTTAAAACTAAACACTAATTCTCATGGGGCAAAAAGTAGAATTAGCGTGTATTATTGACGATGACAAAATATACGTGAACCTGGTTAAGAAGATTATTGAGATCAAAAAATTATCTGAAAATCTTCTAATATTCAAAAATGGTATGGAAGCGCTAGATCATTTTAAATTGATTCTGGAAAACGCAACTGAAGATGTACTACCCGACATTATTTTTCTCGATATTAACATGCCGGTTATGGATGGCTGGGAGTTCCTGAATGAATTTATCAAGATAAAGAATAATTTCGATAAGAAAATCACGCTTTATGTTGTGAGTTCTTCTATAGACCCGCGGGATCTTGAAAGGGCAAAATCTTTTAACCTTGTTACAGATTATCTAATCAAGCCTATAGAACTGAAGAAATTCGAAAAGATTTTTGATCGTAACAGTGATGCAGCCGCTTAATTCTTTTCCTTAGCGTCTTCTTCTTTGGGAAAAGCACGCTTATTGAAGAGCAAAAGTAAAATCACACCCGCACTTATCGCGGTGTCGGCTATATTGAATACAGGCTCAAAGAATGTGAAATAATTTCCGCCCCAGAAAGGAATCCATTCGGGTAAATTGCCTTGCCATAAAGGAAAGTAAAGCATATCTACAACCTTACCGTGAAATAAGGTGCCGTAACCGCCTTCTGCCGGCATAAATTCAGCAACCTGCCCATAACTGTCATTAAAGATAATCCCGTAAAAAACAGAGTCTATAATATTACCAAAAGCTCCTGCAAAAATTAAGGCTATGGCAGTTATTAAAATTTTGGAACCATTTTTTCTAACAGAATCCCATAACCAATAACCTATACCAACTATAGCAACTAGTCTAAAGAGTGTTAGGAAAAGTTTCCCGTATTCACCCGGGATCTTTGTTCCCCAGGCCATGCCTTCATTTTCTACAAAAAGAATCCTGAACCAATCAAAAACCGGAACTTCTTCGCCAAGCGAAAAGTTTGTTTTGATATAAAATTTTGAAATTTGGTCTATTAAAAGCACCAAAACGATAATAATACTCGCTTTTTTTAAGGACATGAACTCAGTAGAATTTAAAACTTGGCTAAAATACTAATATTATTTAGTTTTTACGCGGCTAAAAATCAGCTTATCGCAAGCAATCTGATTAATTATTCAAATAAAAACGTCCCAAGGCATAAGCAAAGGGACGTAGTATATATTAAATCCAGAAAGATATTATTTCTGCATATTTTTAGCTTCAATGCTCAAAGTAGCGTGCGGTACCAGCTTTAGACGCTCTTTAGCGATCAATTTACCGGTTACACGGCAAATTCCGTAGGTTTTATTTTCAATACGGTTTAGTGCGTTTTTGAGATCACGAATAAATTTCTCCTGTCTAATAGCCAATTGAGAGTTGGCTTCCTTACTCATCGTTTCACTACCCTCCTCGAAAGCCTTAAATGTAGGCGCGGTATCGTCGGTACCGTTATTCCCATCATTTTTATAAGCGTTCTGGTAAATTTCCAATTGTTCCTGTGCTTTCGCGATTTTGCCCTTAATGAGGGCTTTAAACTCCGCTAATTCAGCATCGCTATACCGCTCTTTTACGTCAGTTTCCATAATTCTAATGTTTTTTAATAAACATTTTAGTAGTAATATCATCAAAAGCAACCTCGGCTCCTTCAGTTACCACCTCTGCAAAATCGAGACTTGCAGTTAATGTTTCATTCTTGATATAGGTTATATTCTGGTTGACAGCATCCTCGACCATGCCGTCTCTTTGTAGGGTCACTTCAATGGTATCGGTAACTTCAAACCCAGAATCTTTTCTCATATTCTGTATTCTATTTACCAATTCTCTGGCAATTCCTTCTCTTTTTAAATCTTCGGAGATACTAACGTCTAAAGCCACTGTAATATTTCCACTACTTGCAACTAACCAACCTTCAATATCCTGAGAAGTAATTTCCACTTCTTCAGTAGCTAATTTAATCATTTCTCCGTTAAGATTAATGCTAATATTTCCTTCTCGTTCTATCTTCGAAATGTCTTCTGAAGTCAATTTATCTATCTCATTGACTACCAGCTTCATATCCTTCCCAAACCTGGGGCCAAGAACCTTAAAATTTGGTTTTATTTGTTTTACCAGTAATCCGGAAGCGTCATCTATAAGCTGCAATTCTTTTACATTAACTTCAGACTTTATCAAATCTTCAACCGCCTGAATCTCTTCACGTTGCTGTTCGTCAAGCACCGGAATCATTACTCTTTGAAGCGGTTGGCGTACTTTTATCATCTCCTTTTTTCTAAGGGATAACACCAATGAAGAAATGGTTTGAGCCTTCTCCATTTTTCGCTCTAAAGATTTATCAACAAACTTATCATCATACTTTGAAAATTCAGCCAAATGTACCGATTCAAAGTTTTCTTTATGTGTACTATTGTTTAAGTCTTTGTAAAGTCTGTCCATAAAGAATGGCGCTACCGGTGCTCCCAGTTTAGCCACTTCAACTAAACAGGTATAAAGCGTTTGATATGCCGAAATTTTATCCTGCTGATAATCCCCTTTCCAAAATCTTCTTCGACTTAAACGCACGAACCAGTTACTAAGGTTTTCCTGAACAAATTCTGAAATTGCCCGGGTTGCCCTGGTAGGTTCATAATCGGAATAGAATTTATCTACTTTATCAATTAGCGTATGTAATTCTGAAAGTATCCAGCGATCTATCTCGGGTCTTTCTTCTAAAGGCACATCCTCTTCTTTATAAGTGAAATTATCAATATTCGCATATAAAGTGAAGAAAGAATAGGTATTATAGAGGGTTCCGAAAAATTTACGGCGTACCTCAGCAATACCTTCAATATCAAATTTTAAGTTATCCCAGGGGTTTGCATTGGAGATCATATACCAACGAGTAGCATCTGGCCCAAAAGCCGCGAGAGTTTCAAAAGGATCTACCGCGTTCCCAAGTCGTTTGGACATTTTTTGCCCATTTTTATCTAAAACAAGCCCGTTAGAAACTACGTTCTTATAAGCTACATCATCAAAGATCATCGTGGCGATAGCATGCAGGGTATAAAACCAGCCTCTGGTTTGGTCAACGCCTTCGGCTATGAAATCGGCCTGGCGCTCTCCTTCTTCTACTTTTTCCTTATTTTCAAATGGATAATGCCATTGTGCGTAAGGCATAGAACCGGAATCAAACCAAACATCTATAAGATCGGCTTCGCGCTTCATTAGTTTACCGGAATCTGAAACAAGCGTAATTTCATCTACCACATTCTTGTGAAGATCTACCAGCTCGTAGTTTTCTTCACTCATATCTCCGGGTTCAAAACCTTCAAAAATATCTTTATCCATAACTCCGGCTTCTACAGCCTTTGCCATTTCCTCTTTTAGTTCTGCAATAGAACCAATAAGTTTCTCTTCTTTGCCTTCTTCTGTTCTCCAAATTGGTAATGGAATTCCCCAATAACGGCTTCTGGATAAGTTCCAATCGTTTGCATTGGCCAGCCAGTTTCCAAAACGGCCTTCGCCGGTAGATTTCGGCTTCCAATTAATACCTTTATTCAATTCGTGCATGCGCTCCTTGAATTCGGTCACTTTAATGAACCATGAATCCAGCGGATAATATAAAATAGGCTTATCGGTTCTCCAGCAATTTGGATAGCTGTGAACATATTTTTCTACTTTAAAAGCACGATTTTCTTCTTTCAGTTTAATAGCCAGCTCTACATCTACAGACTTTTCTGGCGCCCGCCCATCGTCATAATATTCGTTCTTCACATATTTCCCGGCAAATTCGCCCATTTCCGGTCTAAATTTCCCCTGAAGATCTACCAACGGAACAAGGTTTCCATTGTCATCTTTCACCAATAAAGGCGGAACCTGGGGAGTAGCCTGTTTAGCTACCAGCGCATCGTCTGCACCAAAAGTTGGCGAAGTATGCACAATCCCGGTACCATCTTCTGTAGTCACGAAATCTCCAGAAATTACACGGAAAGCATTTTCAGGATTTTCGGCAGGTAATGCATACGGCAACAACTGCTCGAATTTTATCCCAACAAGATCTTTTCCTGTGAAAGTTTCCCCGATTAAAAATGGGATCTTTTTATCGCCTTCAGTATAAGCTTGAAATTCCTCTTCGGTTTCAACTTCTATAAACTTTTTATCGAATTGAGCCTTAGCCAGTGACTTCGCAACCAAGATAGTAATTGGTTCAAAAGTGTACTGGTTATAAGTTTTTACTGAAACATATTCAATTTTTGGCCCTACTGTTAAAGCGGTGTTAGAAGGTAAGGTCCAGGGTGTGGTGGTCCAGGCGATTAAAAATGCTCCTTCCAGATCTTTTTCAACTGAAGCTGCTGAAGCATCAGTAATTTTAAACATTGCCGTAACCGTGGTATCGGTCACATCCTGGTAAGTTCCAGGCTGGTTGAGTTCGTGAGAACTTAGTCCCGTACCTGCTTTTGGCGAATATGGCTGGATGGTGTAACCCTTATAGATAAGGTCTTTTTTATAAATTTCAGAAAGCAGCCACCAAACTGTTTCCATATATTTTGATTTATAGGTAACATATGGATCGTCCATATCTACCCAATAGCCTATTTTTTCGGTAAGATCGTTCCACACATCGGTGTAACGCATCACTGCATTTTTACAGGCTTCATTATATTTTTCTATAGAAATCTTGTTCCCAATATCTTCTTTGGTAATTCCCAATTCTTTTTCAACTCCAAGTTCTACCGGTAAACCGTGGGTATCCCAACCGGCCTTACGTTTTACCTGGAATCCTTTTTGGGTTTTATAGCGACAAAAAATATCCTTAATGGCTCGTGCCATTACGTGGTGAATTCCCGGAAGCCCGTTCGCAGAAGGTGGTCCTTCAAAAAACACAAACGGTTCTTTGCCTCCCCGTGTAGAAACGCTTTTTTCAAAAATATCGTTCTCCTTCCAGTAACTTAAGATTTCTTCAGCTACTTTTGGTAAGTCAAGTCCTTTATATTCAGGGAACTTATTGCTCATTTTTTCAAAATTTCCAATGAGTCGCGAAAATAATCAATTTTAAGAAAAGAGCGGGTTAGAAAAACGGAAAAAGCTAACCCAAAAGAAATTGATATTAAATAAACACTTAAAGATTTTTAAAAGTCTTGAGAATTACGAAAAAAGATTAAAAAGTATACCTCAGCGCTAAAATTAAATTTCTACCTGCAGCAGCGATTCCGGAGGAATAAGTTCGGTAACGTTGGTCGGTGATATTTTCTAAAGAAACAGTTGCCAATAAGCCTTTGCTAATATCGTATTGCCCTGTTAAATTAAGGGTATACCAGGAAGGGGAATAAGGATTTCCGTTATCATCTATGGCGTATAAATAGGCTTTACCCTGTTCTGAAGGGGCTAGATCTTCATAATCGAATTGACCATTATATTCAGCAAAAAGATCGAATTTCAGCCTTTTTTTGTGCCATATTAAATGTGTATTCCCAAATACGGGGGCTGCGTGGCGCAATGCAGCTGTAGAACCATCTTCCTGCTCTTCTTTGCCTTCGGTAATGCTTATTTGGGAAGCCAATCTTAGTGCAACAGAAAAATCAATTTCTATCCCGCTTTCAAAACCATAAACGTGGGCTTTCGCGGTATTCTGGATTGCTTGTACACGGCTTAGTTCTCCGTGGTAGTCTATTTCGGTTTCTCCATTTAAACTAAAATCCCTGCGCACCATCGCATCATTCAAATAAGTATAAAATGCCGTCGCGATAAAACTGATATTCTCGGCAGGCTTCCAGTCAAAACCGAGCTCACTGCTGTAGGCATATTCAGGCTTTAAATCTGGATTCGGCACTACCACTGCGCCCGGTTCAGAATCGAAAATTTTTCCAACATCATCTATATTGGGCGCCCTAAAAGCGGTGGAAAGATTTAATCTCCAGCCAATAAACCTATTTTGCTGCCAATTAATTCCCGCACTTCCGGTTAAAGCGCCAGTATTTATTTTAGCTTCCTGGAAAGGAAAATCGTAATAATTATCGCCAAATTCGGCATCAACTAAAATATGATTATAACGAAGTCCAGATTGGAATGAGAGCTCCTCCAGAATTTTCCACTGATAAGTTGTATAAGCTGCAATTGATTGCCAGGTAGCATCATCTGGATAACGCGAAGCCGTAGCATAATTCTCTTCGGTTACAATATTTTCTGCAAATCCAGTAGAGTTTACCTTGTTAAAAACATATTCAGCTCCATAAAACAAACGGCTCTCTTCAAAAGTCTTTTCAAAATCAAAGTTAACCGAATATGCATCTACATTTTCTTTAGTGCTATACAACCTATCCTCACCAAAATCACGATTGTGCCGGCTCTCTTCAAAAAATTGATAAGCCGCGGTCAACTGGGCTTTGTCATACAATGCACCATGTCCTTTTTTATTGATTTTAAAATTACCCATAAACCATTCTTGCGGGCCATAATACCATTCGGCTGAACGAAATGCTCCATCACGCTTTCGGTAAAGCCTGTCAAACCTTGGGAAATTAGAAGTTGTAGAATAAATAAGTCCTAAATTCAGATCCCAATCTTTATGGGGCATAAATTTCACTTTCTGCAATAGATTAATTTGCTGGTATCCTGTTGGCTTTTGCACTCGTGGATCGTCATTTGGTACTACCACATCTTCCCCATTTCTTCGCACCACGTATTCGTTTCGTAAATATTCATCGGGTCCGTATGCCCCCATTCTCAAGTCATCAAAATCTGAAAAACTAACACTGCTTAAAAATGCCCAGTTCTCCAAACCTATATTAACATCGGCGTGTATGGTTTTCTCGTTATTGGCAGAAGCGTAGCGGGAATATGCACTACCGGAAACCGAAGTTTCATCGGTGAAAGAAAATCTTGGCTTTAAGGTATAAAAATTCATCACGCCACCTATGGCATCACTTCCATAGACCACCGACCCCGGACCAAGAATTACCTCCGTATTTTCCACCGCCAATGGATCTATTGATATGATATTTTGAAGGTTTCCGCTTCTAAAGATTGCGGTATTCATTCTTACACCATCTACCGTAATTAAAAGTCTATTGGTAGCAAAACCCCGAATCATAGGGCTTCCCCCGCCTAACTGACTTTTCTGAACAAAAACCTGCCCGCTGCTTTCAAGTAGATCGGCCGAAGTTTGCGGACTGGCCATAATAATATCTTTTGCTGAAAAACTGACTATTTTCTGCGGAATTTCATCCTTATTCATCTCAAATTTCGACACTGAAAGTACTACATGATCCAGCTCATTACCGTCACTTTTTAGATAGACCTTATTCTTATTATGAATTATTTTAGATTTCGAAAGGCTTTTATCAGTGAAGTTAACATGTTTAAAATGAATAAGCTCGTCTTTACTGAATATCGAAATATTAGCTACACCATTGAAGTTGGTTAACGTACTTTTCGTTTTCTCGGTATTGTATAAAACTACACTGGCAAGTGGCTCGTGACTTTCTTCATTCAAAACCTGTATCTGCTGAGCATAGATACTATTAACCATAAAAAAAAGGAGAATTACTCCTATAATTGAATTTCGCATTTAGCTAAAAATTTCGTTGAGGACGGCAAGTGACTTTGGTTTCTTAAATCCTTCAATATGCAACTCGTAATACAGGAGCAGCATATTAAGAAAATTTGCCCGACTTTGTTGATTCAATTTTACCTCATTGAGCGTATCAAAATTTATGCCTAATAACTGCCTTAAAACCGCTACATTTTGTCCTTCAATACAGTAATTGTTCACACTATTTATTTCAAAAACGCCATCTAAGAGATTAAAGTAAGTGAGTTCTTTAGCATCAGCATCGGGAAAAAAACCAAGATATCTGGTTAGATTTAATAAGAACAAAAGATGAAAATTGGCGATCTTATCATGCAGATCCAGCCACATTAGCGCGTTTTCAAGATACTTAAACAATTGCGGATTAGTTTCTTCTTCCCGAATAGCATTTTTTAAAACTTCAGCCAGAAACATAAGCATTGCGCCTTTCACCATATTGGTATGCAGGCTGGTATAAGTATGAAGCACTTTAGCATCTTTAAGATACTCCATCTTTCCCTGGTTGCGATGGTTTGCCACGATCTCTAACTGGGTAAGCAACTGAAATTGAGATGCCTTGAATTTCCCCTTTTTAGATTTCAGGACTCCTTTAAGCATATAGGTTTTTAAACCGTCGCTATAAGTATAGGCTTTTACGATCAAATCGGCCTCGCCATATTTTAAGGCACTAATTACAATTGCCGGAGTGGTAACAAGCATTTTTGAGAAATTTCTTGTTCCGAAGATAAATAAAAAAGGCCGCTAAAAAGCGGCCTTAGTTTATGATTTCAATAATTATAATTATACTACTCCCTGGGCAAGCATTGCATCAGCAACTTTTACGAAACCGGCAATATTCGCTCCTTTTACGTAGTCTATATACCCATCTTCTTCTTTTCCAAATTCTACACAGCGGTCATGAATATCGTTCATAATCTCGTGTAATTTTGCGTCCACTTCTTGAGAAGTCCAGCTGTAGCGCATAGAGTTCTGGCTCATTTCCAGGCCTGAAGTAGCAACCCCACCAGCGTTAGAAGCTTTACCCGGAGAGAAAAGAATTTTTGCTTCTTTAAATACCTCCACGGCATCTGGAGTACAAGGCATATTGGCACCTTCGCCAACGCACATACATCCATTCTCCACTAATTTCTTAGCATCAGCTTCTTCCAGTTCGTTCTGCGTTGCACAAGGAAGGGCAACATCACATTTTACTCCCCAAGGCGTTTCACCTTCAAAATATTTAGCTGAAGGATACTTATCTATATATTCGCTAATTCTTCCGCGTTTTACATTCTTGAGATCCATGATAAAAAGAAGTTTTTCTGCATCAATTCCTGCCTCATCATAAATATATCCTCCAGAATCACTCATTGTTAGGATCTTCGCTTTAAATTCCAGGGCTTTCTCAGCAGCATATTGTGCAACATTTCCAGATCCTGAAACCACTACAGTTTTTCCCTCAAAAGATTCGTCTCTTGTTTTTAGCATATTTTGTGCAAAATATACATTTCCATAACCAGTAGCCTCAGGACGAATAAGTGACCCACCGTAAGCAAGTCCTTTGCCGGTTAAAATTCCTGTAAATTCATTTTGCAATCTTTTGTATTGGCCAAACATGAAACCAACCTCACGAGCACCAACTCCAATATCTCCCGCAGGAACATCGGTATCTGGCCCAATATGACGATAAAGCTCTGTCATAAAACTTTGGCAGAAACGCATCACCTCGTTATCAGATTTTCCTTTTGGATTAAAATCAGATCCACCTTTTCCTCCACCCATTGGTAAAGTTGTAAGGCTGTTTTTAAATACCTGCTCAAAAGCAAGGAATTTAAGGATGCTTAGATTTACAGAAGGATGAAAACGCAATCCACCCTTATAAGGTCCAATTGCAGAATTCATTTGAATTCTAAAGCCTCGATTTACCTGAATATTACCTTCATCATCCAACCAGGAAACCCTGAACATAATTACTCGCTCTGGCTCTACCATGCGTTCCAGCAATTGCATATTCTGATATTTTTTATTCTTTTCTATGAAAGGAATAATTGTTTCAGCAACCTCGTGCACTGCCTGCATGAATTCCGGTTCGTTTTGATTTCTTTGAGATACTTTATCCAGGAAATCTTGTATATTTTGTTCCATATTGTGTGATAATACAAATAGTTTATAAAAAAAACTGTGTTTTACGTTGCAAATATATGAGTTCTATAAAAAATGACCTCAATTTTTTATCTTTTCATATAATATTAACGTCTTCGCATTAAGCATTTATAAACAGACTGAGATCTTTAATTTTTGTTAAAGTAGTTTTTATATATTTGTTGCTAGCCCAAGCCTGAAGTAATGCACAATTACAAGATATTTTCTGCTCTTATTACTTTTATTTTACTCTTCCAGGTAAAGGCTTATTCCCAATTTGGAATAGCTCACGAAATTGCTGTTAAGGCCGGGCCTGCTTCGTTTTTTACAGATTACGGCGAACGTTGGAATGTAAAAAACAACCTTAACAATGCCGGTTACGGGATAGGAATTTCACACTACATGAATTTTGCCTATAAAAAGGATTGTCATTACTCTCAAACTGCTTCTTTTTTCGCTAATCACTTTAGAATAAGAAATGAGCTGGATTATTTCTACTCTAAATTAGAACATTTTGGTCCCGTGGCCAGGAAAAATAGCCTGGGCGGTCAGTTATTAAGAGCTATGCATGGGGAAAGTGAGATTATTGAAGGCGGAATACACCTGGAATACCATCCTTTTCGAATTCGAGATTTCACCCATTCAGGATATATGTTTTCCCCCTATATAAGTTTAGGCGGACATTTTGTTTCTTATAAGGCTGACGCGTATTCTGATCTAGGTTCGCTGGAAAATCCTAAAAACGTATTTCCAACTTTTATTGGCGGAATGAATTTTGAGCGCGGCAGCACCTATGCTATAGTGGGGGGCTTGGGAGTTCGTTACCGTTTAGGTTTTAGACACGACCTCTTACTTGAAGCCCGGGGACAATATTACGGAAGCGACTGGATTGACGGATTAAACATTAATGCTCCCCAAAATAAGTTCAACGACTATATCTTCTGGTTGAATGTAGGCTATGTTTATTACATCAATTTTCAATAGTTGATGAAGTAGTAATTTTACCCCCTAAATCCTTTAATTCTGTTTTAGCTTTTTCAAAATCTTCTTTGTTCAGAGCTCTGGTAGCATCTTCAATTATTGTCGCCTTAAAACCTTCTTTGATCGCATCTTTGGCGGTAAAGTGCACACAAATTTCGGCTGCAAGTCCACAGAAATAAAGATCTTCTGCATTCTTCTCCTTTAAAAAACCAGAAAGGCCTGTAGATTTCAAATGCTTATTATCGTAAAAGGCACTATAACTGTCAATTTCAAGACTGGTTCCTTTCCTAAAGATTGCTTCAATTTTTCCGGTTTGTAGATCCTTATGAAATTCAGCGCCTTGGGTATTTTGAACGCAATGTTCCGGCCACATCACTTGCTCAGTTCCATTCAGGTCTATGGTGTCGAACTCATTTTTTCCTTTATGGCTACTGGCAAAGCTGGCATGACCTGCAGGATGCCAATCCTGGGAGGCGATTACCAGATCAAACTTTTCCTGCAATTTGTTTATTATCGGTACGATTTCATCTCCACCGGGAACCGCTAGTGAGCCACCGGGCATAAAATCGTTTTGAGGATCTACAATAATTAGCGTTTTCATAAATCTTATTTTTGGTGAGCATCAATTAATTTATCCCTTTCTCCCTTTAAAGCTTCGCTAATCCCCACCTTATAAATATGCGGATTGTTGAAGCGTTTATATTCTATAGAAAGCTCTGCTAGCCGTTTCTTACTGTATTCTGCAATTTCCTGAAGTGATTTAAATGCCAATTTATTTTCTCCATTTTCCATCACCGGCTTAAGTAGTGGCTCTTTTTCTAATTTATCAACCTTCATTTGTTTATAAGGCTCGAAAGGATGAATCATTTTTTCAATATTTTTCTCTTCAAAAAGCGCCACCAGATCGGCTCCAATACAATTTCCTTCAGAATCCCTTAGTCGGTATACTTGTTTTTTATGCGGAAGCGTCACCTTAACGATACTCTCAGAAATTTTAATCCTTGGTTTCCCATGAGAATAAGCCAATTTATAAACCCCGTCTAAAGCAGCATCAGGACTTCCTATAACTAGATTGGTGCCTACGCCAAAGACGTCTATCCTGGCACCTTGTTCCAGCAGGCTTTTAATAACATTCTCCTCTAATTGATTAGAAGCAGCAATTTTAACATAATCAAGTCCGGCATCATCCAGCATTTTTCTACTTTGTTTAGAGAGATAAGCTAAATCGCCACTATCCAGTCTAATAGCCATTAATTTCTCTCCGCGCTCCTCCATTTCTTTGGCAACTTTTATTGCGTTTGGAACACCACTTTTAAGCGTATCGTAGGTATCTACTAAAAACACACAATTTATTGGTCTAGCTTCAGCAAAATCCCGAAAGGCAGAAATTTCGTCATCATAACTTTGAATAAAGGAATGGGCCATAGTTCCTGAAACAGGAATATCAAAATCTCTACCGGCAATAACGTTACTTGTACCATCAAAACCGCCAACCATAGCCGCTCGAGTTGCATAATAGCCGCCCGGCCCTTGTGCTCTTCGCAATCCAAAGTCCAATAAAGTACGTTCCCCTGAAACCAGTTTTATCCTACTCGCTTTTGTAGCAATTAAGGTCTGGAAGTTAAGTAAATTCAGTAGAATAGTTTCAATAATTTGCGCTTCAATAATATTGGCTTCCACCTGCAAAACGGGTCGCGTAGGAAAAACTACATCCCCTTCCTGAACCGAATAAATCTTTCCGTGGAATTTAAAATCTTTGAGATATTCCAGGAATTTTTCATCAAAATTCTGATTTTTAAGGTAATCCAGGTCTTTGTCGCTAAATTTTATATTCTCAATGATTTCCAATAAATCCTGAAGCCCTGCAAAAATGGCGTATCCTCCTTCAAAAGGTAGTTTCCTAAAAAAATAATCAAAAATGGCTGTGTAATCTTTTTGTCCCTTTTTAAAATATACCTGGGCCATTGCCAGTTGATACTGGTCTGTATAAGTAGCTGAAAAATTTAGCATAGGTTCTTGTTAGTTTAAACTTCGTCAAGCATCGCATTATAAATCTCCAGATCTGCTTCACTGAACAGCACAAATTTAAGCTTTTGCAGGTGTTTCAGCTTTGGGATTTCGGCTAAAATTGTATTAAATGCGACTTTAGTCGCTTCTTTTATCGGGTAACCAAAAGCGCCGGTAGAAATAGCGGGAAAAGCCATAGATTGAACTTGCTTCTCTTCTGAAAGTTTCAATGCATTTTTATAGCAATTTTCTAAAAGCTTATCCTCTGGTTTATCCTTACCGTAAACCGGTCCCAAACAATGAATCACATAATCGTTCGGTAAGTTATGCGCCCCGGTAATAACTGCTTCCCCGGGAGTAATTGGAGCCAGTGGTTTGCATTCCTTGTAAAGTCCTGGTCCAGCGGCGCGGTGTATAGCTCCTGCCACACCCCCGCCAGTTGTAAGCTGCGCATTAGCAGCGTTTACTACGGCTTCCACCTCCGGTTGATCGGCAATGTCTCCTTTAGAAACTTCAATTTCTATATCCTTAAAACGCTTATTCATCCTTAAAAATTACGAAAATTAACAAAGATGCTGAAATTAAGACCAATAAACTTGCGGATAAAAGAATTAAGATTTAAATTGACTTGCTTAAATTCTGAATGTAAAAATGGTACAAGCTGCGGAAATAATAAACAACAATCAAGCTGAGATTATGGATGCCTGGGAAGAGCGCGTGCTTAAAGAAATTCCTGCGGCCAAAACATCCAGTAACCTCGCGCTAAGAAATCAGTTACCTAATGTGCTTGATGACATAGCTGATATATTAAAAAGACATCAGGGTTTTTTAAATATAGCCAAGGACGAAAAATACGAGGAAATCATAAAAAACAGCCTTGATCACGGCCGGCACCGGGCTACTACTTCTAACTATACCGTAAAACAAATTTTAAAAGAATATGTAATCTTTCATAGAGTTCTCACAGAACTTTTACTGGATAATAAGGTTTATAACGAGGAGGTGGGAATTATTCTTAAGTATACTTTAGAAACCGCTATGCTTAACTCGGCAAGTTCCTTCAACGATTCCATGCAGGAAATGAGGGAAAAACTAATTGGTACCCTCGCCCACGATATCAGGAACCCCATATCTACAGCTTATTTTGCCTTGCAAATCATAGATCCTAATGCTGACGAAAAACGCATTGAAGACCTTAAGAAAATGGGGTTAAGAAGTCTTGACAAGTCCCTGGAACTGGTGGAAGGTCTTTTAGATGCTATTAGTGTAAAAGCCGGTGAAGGGATTACCTTAAATTTCGAAGAAATAAATTTAGCGAAAGAAGTAAAATGGGTAGCCAATGAGGCTTCAGAAATTTATACTAATGAAATAAATTTCGAAAGTAACGCAGAAGAAATATCAGGAATTTTTGATGGCACTGCTATTCGGCGTGTTGTAGAAAACCTGGTCACTAATGCTGTAAAATACGGTTCTAGAAATAGCGCGGTAAGCATTCGGCTTGAAGACAGCCCGGAAGAAGCATACATTAAGGTGCACAATTTTGGAAAAGCCATTTCCGAAGAAAATAAGACTGATATATTTAAGTTTTTAAACCGCGGAAAGAAATCAACGGATTCTACTCTAGAGAGTTGGGGTATGGGCCTAACCCTGGTAGAAACAGTAGCTAAAGCACACGGGGGCAAGGTTCACCTGGAAAGCACAGATGAAGGAGGAACCACATTTGCCATCAGTTTAAAGAAATCGGCAAACTCTCCTGGCAAGGTGCGTACTAAACTGAATTATATAGAAAGTTAAAGCAGCCTGTTTAATTTATTCGCCTTTCAACTATAGAGGGGGTCTTGAGATTAGAGAAACAAGATACTTTAAGAAATAAGATCCGGTCTCTCTAAAGGCTGGGTTTTTTATTTATCGTCCATCCATATAAAAATAAGGAGAGACATGCGGCTTGAACCAATGATGCTTATATTAGTAACAACAATCGTATCAAGAGGTCTTCAATAAGGCACAGGAAAAGTTTATCTATAAATTACTCGAAATATTTCCACTAATTAAAATATTCGGTACCCAAATGCAAGACCAAATGTAGGAGTTAAAGCCGTGCTATCTGCATCAAAATCGCTAAGAAAACCCATTCCTATATGAGTGTTAAAAATAAAATTCCCACCTAAACTTCTTTGCAGCCCCCAATGCACCTCTGTAAGTAATGCAGGATTATAGGCAAAGCTACCGCTTTTTCCGAATGAATATTTAGTTTGTAGCGAAACATAATTACCGGAATTGTGTACGGTGACTTTCTCTTTTCTAATTCGTTTTTCGATATTATACACAAACTTAAGTTTGGATTTTAAGAAAGGAACAGGTCTTACAACATCCAAGGTGTAACTGGCACTATTATCTTCTGCATTCATTCCCATACCAGCGCCAATTGCATTTTCCCAAACAAATTTATTCGAAATAGGTAATTCATATCCAAAACTCAATCCGTGAAAGCCCAATTCAATCTTTCCAAAGTTATCTAGTTGTTCGTTCTCATTTTCTTGAGCGATGGCGTTAAAACCTAAAGTTGATAATAGAATTACAAGTAGTATTTTTTTCATAATAGATTGGGTTATAAAATCGAAGAGGATTTTAAGTGATGAAGTTTTTTTTTGATGAATGACTAATTATATTTTAACAATAAGTATCAAAAATTTAAAAAAGTTACACCTTAAAACCATTATTCTAAAGAAATAATCAAATGAATGGAAATTTGATGAAGAAAAAATAAGACTGAAGAAAATTCGGCGTAGAAGAAGATTACAATTTGGAAGTAGTATGAATTTGTCCTGATTGAATTGTAATACAGATATCTTTAGGAATAGCTGTAAAACAGGAAAGCCTTACATTTCTGTAAGGCTTTTCGCGAGTTGCTCCCCCTCTTGGGCTCGAACCAAGGACCCTCTGATTAACAGTCAGATGCTCTAACCAACTGAGCTAAGGAGGAGTGTTTTGCTCTTTTGCGGTTGCAAATATAGGTCAAATTTTAAATCACCGCAAAACAAA
>DATFJA010000326.1:0-6011 GCA_035269545.1 Salegentibacter sp. | reverse complement strand
CTTCGTGCCATAATTGGTGATTTCGCTGATATTGTTTTTTTACATCACGCAAGGCATCTTGTGCACCACGTTTATCGAATTTATTGATAGACACTAAATCGGCAAAATCAAGCATATCGATTTTCTCTAACTGCGTAGCTGCACCAAATTCCGGAGTCATCACGTATAGAGCAACATCAGAGTGATCCATAATTTCGGTATCACTTTGGCCAATTCCGGAAGTTTCCAGAATAATTAAGTCGAATTCAGCAGCTTTTAAAACTTCAACAGCTTCAGCCACGTGCTTAGAAAGCGCCAGGTTAGATTGACGGGTAGCCAGGGAACGCATGTAAACGTGTTTATTGTTTATGGCATTCATCCTAATTCTATCTCCCAGCAAAGCGCCGCCGGTTTTACGTTTTGATGGATCTACTGAAATAATCCCGATATTTTTTTCGGGGAAATCGCTTAAAAATCTACGCACCAACTCATCTACCAAACTGGATTTTCCGGCACCACCCGTTCCCGTAATTCCAAGAACAGGAATTTCACTTTTCTCAGTTTCCTTTCTTAAAGGTTCAAAGTGCTGAAGAAAAGCATCGTGCTTATTTTCTGCTAATGAAATAAGTCTTGCAATAGTATTTACATTCTTATTTTTTAAATCTGAAGCAACAGATTTTTCTTCAACCAGATCACGAGTTTCATTATCTACTCGCTTCACCATATCATTGATCATCCCCTGGAGTCCCATTTCACGACCATCATCTGGCGAGTAAATTCGGGTAATCCCATAATCCATCAATTCTTTTATCTCTTCGGGAAGAATTACTCCACCACCACCGCCAAAAATAGCGATGTGGCCCGCATTTTTCTCCTGAAGCAAATCGTGCATATATTTAAAATACTCGGTGTGACCGCCTTGATAGGAAGTCATCGCGATAGCCTGTGCATCTTCCTGAATAGCACAATTTACCACCTCGTCAACACTACGATCATGACCAAGGTGAATTACCTCAACTCCGGTAGATTGGATGATGCGGCGCATTATATTTATAGCTGCATCGTGCCCATCAAAAAGTGAAGCTGCGGTTACGATTCTTATTTTATTTTTAGGGGTATATGGTTTTTGTTGTTCCATTGCTAATTTTCTCTGAATTTTGGACCTGCAATTTAAGAAAATCGCAACCAAATATTGAAATTTTAAGTTTTTTATGAGGATTTTATAAGCAGAAATAGCCTCATTAAAGAAAGTCAAAAAGTACTTTTCCGAGTCCCACTTTTTAAATTTATATCTTTGAAAAAACTCACCCGGAGCAAGCTTGTCATATTTAAGATAGATTTTTTTGATATCCAGGCGAGCCTTCAAATATTTAAATCTCGATTATCGAGTAAAAAGCATTTCTATGAAAAAGATCATTCTCGTTTTTAGTGTACTTATATTTTCTTCCTGTGCCGAATTACAAACTATAGCCGAAAATTACCCGCAAGCAGGTGTTAGCAATACCGAAATAGCTTCAGGTTTACGCCAGGCTTTAGATATGGGAATTGAAAAGCAAGTAACCAAACTCACCGAAGAAAATGGATTTTACAAGAATGAACTGGTTAGAATTACCCTACCACCAGAACTGCAAAAAGTAGATAAAACGCTTCGTGATGTTGGACTAGATGCCTTAGCCGATGAAGGCTTAAAAGTATTAAACAGGGCTGCCGAAGAAGCAGTTAAAGAGGCAACCCCAATTTTTGTAAATGCCGTGAAAGAGATTACGTTTAATGATGCCAGAAATATTTTATTGGGCCAGGATAACGCAGCTACTTTGTATCTCACCGGTAAAACCGAAGAATCCCTTTATAGCAAATTTAATCCCGTAGTGACAAATTCGTTGGAAAAAGTTGGTGCGACCAAAGTTTGGAGCAATATTATAAACCGTTATAATAGCCTGCCTCTTACCGGCAATGTAAATCCAGACCTTGCAGATTATGTAACCCAAGAGGCCCTGGAAGGAGTATACACCATGATTGCTATTGAAGAAAAAGAAATTAGGGAAAAGGTATCTGCAAGAACGACTAATTTGCTACAACGAGTATTTGCATTACAGGACAGGCAATATTAGAAAACCATTTTTAGCATTAGAATAAATTCCCGGGTTGACAGGCTCAAAAGACCAGGTAAGCGCTATAAAATAAAGGTTTATCTGATTTTTTTAACATTTTAGAGTATGAAGATGCATATTTTACCCTAACATTAACGCTGCCTTAGCAATCCTTTGTGGTTGTGCAAACTATATTTGTATCAAAGACGATTACCATATTATGTTTAAAATCTTTGAAACAAAATCTACAGAAGAATATCTTTGTGATAAGTACACTCATCTTATGCACAAATCTTTTAAGTTAGCACTTACCGATAAAGAGGAAAGTGACCGATTAAATGATAGAGCGAAAAAAATTCTAGAAGAGCTTAAAAGAATGCGGTATAATAAAATAGATCATTGAGCGCTAAGCTTTTTGAAATAGTCTAATGCTTTTATCAATCGGGATCCATACCAACTAAAATACTCTCCATCTACCAATTTCATTTCCACGTTTAAATTTGAAAAATATTCTTTGTGCTTTTCTTCGAAAGGAAAAGGCTCAGAGGAAAGCAATAATAAGTCAGGGTTTTTAGCTTTTAATTCTTCAATAGTAGTTTCGGGGTATCTTGCTTCCATAAATACATTTTCAAACTTATTCAGTTTTAAAAGTTCATCTATAAAAGTATCTTTACCCACAACCATTAAAGGTTCTTTCCAAATAAAATAAGCTACTTTTCTTATCGGTTTACCTTGAATTTGCTCCTGCAGCGATGTGATTTTTTTTCTAACGGAATTCACCATAGTTCCTACTAATGCTTCTTTATGAAAGATCTGGCCATACTGGTTCATCAATTCAAAAGCATCTTCAATTTTCACTATATCTGAAACATGCACGGGAGCAATTTCTTCCAGCGTTACCACCATTTCTTTGGTGTTCTCCTCTTTATTGCAGAAAATAATATCTGGCTTTAAAGCTTTTATTTTTTCCAGCTTCACCTGCTTTGTTCCACCCACAATTGTTTTGGCTTTACGCAGGTATTTGGGATGAACGCAGAATTTAGTGATTCCCACCAGGTTTTGTTCCAGCCCCATATCTACCAGAAGTTCGGTTTGACTGGGCACTAAGGAGATAATTCGTTTAGGAACTTTTGGAAGAAGAATCTTTCTTTGTAATTGATCTTGAACTTCCATCATAAAACATTAAAGCTTATTCAACTCTTCTGCCATTTGCTGCTGAAGAACTTCTGCCCTGGCTCCTGCTATTTCAGCAAAATTTGAAGATTCTGAAGCATAAATAATCTTTCGGGATGAGTTTACGAGGAGGCCTACATTTTTTGTCATTCCGTATTTACATACGTCTTCCAGTTTACCGCCCTGTGCCCCAACACCGGGTACCAAAAGAAAGTTTTCTGGAATAATTTCTCTAATTTCTTTTAAGAATTCGGCTTTAGTAGCCCCAACCACATACATTAACCTTTCTGAATTCTTCCAGGTTTTGGAAGTCTTCAATACTTTTTTATAAAGTTCTTCTCCGTCAACTTGCTGTGTTTGAAAATCGAAAGCACCCTCATTGGAGGTTAAGGCCAATAAAATTGCCTGCCTGTTTTCAAACTCTAAAAAAGGCTCTACTGAATCTTTTCCCATATAAGGGGCTACAGTTACCGAATCGAAACCAAGATCCTGGAGAAATGTTTTAGCATACATCCTGGAAGTATTGCCAATATCTCCCCGTTTAGCATCGGCAATAGTATAAATTTCGGGATATTCGTGATGAAGATAGTTGAGTGTTTTTTCTAAAGCCTGCCAGCCATCAACACCATTGGCTTCATAAAAAGCGATATTAGGCTTATAAGCCACGCAAAATTTATGGGTTGCGTCTATAATCGCTTTATTAAATTCAAAAATAGGATCATCTTCAGATAACAAATAGGTAGGAATCCTGTCTATATCCACATCCAGTCCCACACATAAAAAAGATTTCTTTTTAAAGATCTGTTCAGTTAATTCTTGCGGGGACATAAGTTAGTTTTTGTAATTAATATGGTTCAAAATATAAAAAGAAAATTCCGCTTTCGCGGAAAGTAATTCTTAAAATAAAACTCGAGGCTATTGAGAGTTTATTAAAATCGTCATTCTGAATTCATTTCAGAATGACGATTTTAATATCTCAACCAAATTAGAAGCTGAAACAAATTCAGCTTGACGACAATTGGCACCTCCGAAATTGTTAAAATATATCTGAATTTTCTTTTAGTTTTTCGGTATTTTCTACCAATCGCAATTCATCAATTATCTTTTGAATATCCCCATCAATTATATTTGAAAGGTCATAAAGGGTAAGGTTTATACGGTGATCTGTAACCCTTCCCTGGGAATAATTATAGGTTCTAATTTTCGCACTACGGTCACCACTGGAAACCATAGAGTTTCTTTTAGCGGCATCGGCCTCCTGCTTTTTAGCGAGTTCCATTTCGTACAAACGGGAACGTAATACCCTAAAGGCTTTCTCCTTGTTTTTGTGTTGTGATTTTTGATCCTGGCACTGAGCCACTAAACCGGTTGGTTCGTGGGTTAAACGCACCGCAGAATATGTGGTATTCACCGATTGACCTCCGGGACCGGAAGAACAGAAGTAATCTATTCTCACTTCTTTTGGATCTATCTCCACGTCAAATTCTTCAGCTTCAGGAAGCACCATTACAGTAGCTGCTGAAGTATGCACACGGCCCTGGGTTTCGGTTTGTGGTACACGCTGTACACGATGAACCCCTGCTTCAAACTTCATTGTTCCATATACATCTTCCCCGGTGACCTCAAAGATCATCTCTTTAAATCCACCGCTTGTTCCTTCGCTGTAATCAACAATATTATGCTTCCAGCCTTTGCTTTCTACATATTTGGTATACATTCTATAAAGATCTCCGGCAAAAATACTGGCTTCATCACCACCTGTACCGGCTCTAATTTCCATTACCACGTTCTTGGCGTCGTCCGGATCTTTAGGCACCAGCATCATCCTGATCTTTTCTTCAAGCTGCGGAACTTCCTTTTCGGCTTCTTCCAACTGCATTTTAGCCATTTCGGTCATTTCTGCGTCGCTGCCATCGGCAATTATTTCCTTTGCCTCATCAATATTATTGGTGAGCTCCAAATATTTTTCGCGCTCATCCATTAAGGCCCTAAGGTCTTTATATTCTTTATTTAGTTCTATATATCGCTTTTGATCTGATATCACATCGGGTTGAATAATTAAATCATTCACCTCATCAAAACGCTGCTTTACTATATTAAGCTTCTCGATCATATAATCACTCTGATTTTTAGGAACACAAATTTACGATAAATTGATTGATTTATAAGATTGAAAAAAGAATTGTAAATTGAAATCTCCAAGAGGATTAAATGATAAGCAAAACCAGGGCGATCTTATATTTTTACCGACAATTTATTTTGGGGTCTATTTTATTGAATTTCTTTTTCCTGTTTTTCGGAAATCCAGTGGTATTCATCGTGTTATTCAAACTCTTTCTTGGTGCCCTGATATTCTATTTATATAAAACTTCCTACAAACACCAGCTTTACTTTTACCAAAACCTTTCCCTGAGTAGTGTAAGGCTTTTTGTTTTCGCCTTTCTCATAGATCTTATTTTCATCATACTTTCCGCCGGAATTTATTCTCTAATATTATGATCTTCGAAATTGATAACGTTGAGCTTTATTTTGCCGAAAAACAAATCCTGAACGGGGTTTACTTAAAAGCAGAAAGAGGAAAGCTAACCGGCATACTGGGAGCTAATGGTTCTGGAAAAAGTAGTTTGCTCAATATTTTCTTCGGAAGTTTACAACCTCGGCACAAACTAATTAGGATTGATAAAAAACCTTATCTAAAGCCACTTTTTAAATACGGAATCGTAACATACTTACCACAGCAAAATTTTATTCCACCAAAAATGAAGATGG
>DATFJA010000325.1:0-5402 GCA_035269545.1 Salegentibacter sp. | reverse complement strand
ATAAGGTACCTCTACCAATTCTAAAAGCCTGGCCTGATTAATATTTATTAAACTGAAATTTTCCTTCTCAATAACGCGAAATTGTCTTTGAAGCTTTTCCCTGGTTTCATAGTTTAAACCATAAATATCTTTTAATTGAAGATCACTTCTAAAACCGCCAATTTTAGTACGGTAGTTCACTATTCTATTCGCCAACACCTCACCTATTCCATTTACTTTTTGCAGTTCTTCAGCTTCAGCTTCATTTAGATCTGAAACAGAAATTGGAGTTGTTATTTTTACTTTGCTTTTTTTCTTCTCAGACTCAATCACCCAATCCGGGAATTTAAAATAAGGAGAAATTGAAGCGAGTAAAGAATCTGAAACACCCGTAACTTTTTGAAAATCTTTTGCAGAATTAATCCATTTATTCTCATCTCTAAACTGATGAAGCTTATCAATTTCTTCTACACTCATCCCTAAAGTATAACCTTTAAAATCGGTTATATAATTTGGATTAAAAGGATAGATCCTTACAGAGTCTGCTTCAGCCCTGGCTAGTTTTATAGAATCTATCTGTGCCTGGAAAGTCTCTACCTCTTGCGGGGTTAAACTTTCAGCTGAATCTTCAGTAGAAAAATCTAAAAAATAATAGATCGCCTGAAGTACGATTATAATTATTACCAAAAGAAAAATCCCATTTTGTTGGCTCCTGTTGAACACAAAATGGGATTTTATCGATTTCATAATTTTACAAGATTAGCTGGCTTTTGCCTCTCGTTGTTTCTTGAATAATTCTCCTGCTTTTAGCTTTCTGGAATATTCATTAAGATCTTTTCTAACTTCGCTAGACATAATATATAAACCTATAATATTCGGGAAGGACATTGCCAGGATCATCATATCAGAGAAGTCTAATACCGCCCCTAAACTAATGGAAGCTCCTACCACAACGAATACAAGGAATAATATTTTATAAGCTAATTCCGTTTTTTTGCTTTTTCCAAATAAATAAGTCCAGGAACGCATTCCGTAATAAGACCAGGAAATCATTGTAGAAAATGCAAACAAGAAAACTGCCATCGCCAGTACATAAGGGAACCAGGAAACTACACTTGCAAAAGCATCTGAAGTTAATTGAACTCCACCTACACCTTCAACTTCGTGCATTCCGGTAAATATCAAAACTAAAGCAGTTAAAGTACAAACCACTACGGTATCTATAAAAGGTTCTAATAAAGCTACAAAACCTTCAGATGGTGGGTGGTTTGTTTTTGCTGCCGAGTGGGCAATCGCTGCCGAACCAACTCCAGCTTCGTTTGAGAAAGCCGCACGTTGAAAACCAACAATAAGAACTCCTATTACTCCACCTTTCAACGCTGTTGGGTTGAAAGCACCATCGTAAATAGCTCCAAATGCCGGTACAATGTTTTCTATATTTATAAATATAACAGTTAAAGCACCAAGCACATAAACTGCAGCCATAAATGGAACAACTTTACCGGTAACTTTGGCAATACTTTGAATACCTCCAATAATAACGATACCTACAAGCACCGCTACTCCAATACCAAACCAGAAACCATTACCGATTAAGAAAGAAAACTGCCCGGAAAGAATTTCAAAAGATTGATTGGCCTGGAACATATTTCCACCACCAAAAGAGGCACCAATACCAAGAATAGCAAAAAAGGCGGCAAGGAATTTACCTAAACCACGCATATTTCTTTTTTCAAGTCCGTAACGCAAATAGTTCATCGGACCTCCAAAAATTCTACCTTCAGAGTTTATAAAACGATATTTTACCCCAAGGGTACATTCCACAAATTTTGACGCCATTCCCAGTAAACCGGCAATAATCATCCAAAATGTTGCTCCCGCACCACCAAGGGAAATTGCAACGGCAACACCGGCAATATTACCAAGACCTACTGTAGCAGAAACTGCGGTAGCCAGGGCCTGAAAGTGGGTAATACTACCCGGCGCATTTGGCTCATCATATTTTCCTCTGGCAAGATCCAGAGAATGTTTAAAACCTTTAAAGTTAATGAAGCCCATTTTTACGGTAAAAAATGCTGCTCCAAAAATTAACCAAACAACTATAAAAGGAATATTATGTTTTTGAGGTGTTCCATTAGGATTGGTTAAAAGCTGTGGTTCATCATATTGAATTTGAGCTAACATGTGAGCGTTCGTTTCAATAAGATCTGCACTATTTTGATAGTCCCATATCGTACCGCCTTCCTCTACCAGATACTCTACTGTTCCGGTAGCATTGGCTTCAACTTCTAAGTCTCCACTTTTTTGAGAACCTACTATAGCAATAATTTCACCTTCTTCTACGTGAGCTCCTTCTTCAACTAACCATTCTTTTAAGGTAAATTTATCTTCGGCATCCGCACTCCAGTCTGGAGTTGGAACATTTCTTAACTCGGCATACACCTTAGGATCATAAATACCCATAGCAGTAAATGGATCCCAGAAAAGCACGGCCGTCATCCCTTCTACAACAGGAACAAAAGTACCGTTAAAATGTTCCGTAATAGCTTCGGCATCAATTTTAAAACTTTTTGTGACCGAATTACCCTCGCTATCGGTTACCGTAACTTCGTAAGGTACGCCTTCGGTTAGACCTTCTGCTCGGGAGGATTCCAGAGAAGTTTCAGGATCTGACCATTTGTACTGATAGGGAGGTTCACCCCCGGTTACTTCAAGGTCTATAAATCCATTATTAATAATATTTGAAGGATTACCAACTTTGGCTTTTACATCCAGTTCTTGTGCATTAATCGCCAAAATCGAAAACAAAAAGAACATTGAAAGCAGATACTTTCTCATATAGTATATTGGTTGTTTAATTTAGAGTGAATATTTCCGCGAGGCAAGATGCTAAAAAATTAGGCTTTTTCAAATTTTTGGAAGTTAAAATGTAAAGATATTGTTAAATAAAATTCGATTAAATTTCCCAGATGGCTCTTTTTATTAAAAAAAACGCATTCGAATGCCGTTTACAGATCAAAAACTGAAGTTCTTTTAGTATACACTAAATCCTTAAGCCTTAACCAAAAGGCTAAAACTAAATAAACAACAAACCAGGAACCAAGTGTAAAAAAAGAAGCATATATAAAAAACAAACGAACACTTTTAGCGCGCATACCTAATTTATCGGCTACACGTGAAGAAACATAAAAGCCGCGCCTTTCAAAATAATATCGAATATTATGTACCATTTTAGTCATCACCACAAATATAGCATTTTAAGCCTTTCCTTGCAGTAATTTTACGCCAATAGCACAATCAAGGCACTTATTAGCTTCACAATAGATCTTTTTTAAATGGACCATGGCCTGGGAATGAAGTGAATTTTTTAGGGAGTTTTTTCGTAGCTTTTCAAAATTCTGAACAATCTTATTATTTTCCGCAGGTATTTGTTCCATTAAAAAGAGCAACTCCTCCACTTCATCATTTCCAATTGCGCGGGAATAACAAAAGCGCAGCGGAATAATGGTATTGATAAGCACCAAATTTTTAAAAGCATTACTTAGAGGTTTTCTCCTCGTTTTATGTTTTTTTGGAAATGTAAAATGGGTAGTCCAGAATAATGAAGTTTCTACATTTAAGATTTTGTAAATCGCTTCTAAAGATTTTGAAGCTACTAATTCTGAAAATAAATTTTTATGCTTAAAATAAAGAGAAGCTAGCTGAGACAACCTTATGTTTGGAAAATTATCTGGTCTAAGTCGAAAATATTTAGGCCGAATAACTCCAGAATTCGTCACTTGATGTTTATGACATAGATAAGCGTATTCTTTTTTAAGCTGATTAAAATAAGGAATGTTAAGCTGCCTATCCAGCAATCCGCATTGACCGAAAAGCAAAGCCTCTATTTTTAATTCATCCTGGGAGGCTTTTTGTATAAGCGAAAAATCTAAACTCTGCGCCATACTTAAAAACGCATCGCCATTAAGGTTAAGTCCGAAGTTTTTAGCTAATAGCTGAAACAAAACCGCTTCCCAATTATTTCCGGATTTCTCTAGCAAACCTTGAATAAGTATTGATTTCTCTTCTAAACGCTCCAGGTAAAGGCGTTCCTGCCAATGTCGCAGGGTAAAATCATCTATGTTTTCAAAACTTTTTTCGCAGTTAATCCAATTCTGGGAAGAAGCAAATAGTTTCTGGTATCCACTAATTAAGTCTCTGTCTACCAAATTCTTTAAACTCAATGCAGGAATGGGAGTGTTATTATGCCGCTCAACTTCAACATCGTCTTCCCATACAACGTGTAAAATTACATTATCATAATTCCTATCTTTCTCATGTTGATGAAAATACCAATCGGAAGCTTTAATATGCAATTCAACATTTCCGGCCCATAATTGCTCTCCTATTTTTAACCTGGCATTAAAAAAATCTGGACCAGAATTATAATTATGAGTTCCGCTATCTATAAGAAGTACTTTTTCTCCCCGCGTTGTTTCAGCATTGGTGAAATCGAATTTCTTGTGTTTCCAGAGATAATGTAAGAAGTCTTCGCGCATCTTTTAAAATTAGAAAAATGCACTTCAAAATAGAGGTTTTTGCCTACTGCGGTAACATTTGGGGGATTTCATCTATAATTTCATCTACCCAATAACGGTACATCAATCCACTAGGGTGTAAACCATCTTCAGCAATTAGATCGGCATCTCTTTCGGCTTCACGAGAAATTGGAGTGATATTATAAAAATCGACCTCAAATTCTTTAGCCACCTTCTTAAAAACTGCGTTAAACTCATCTATTTCCTGACGAATAGTTTCAGCGTTTTCTTCTCCAAAAGGCGTCACCCCATAATCGGGAATACTCAAAGCAAAAACACCTTTCTCCCTTCTTTTGGAATGGTTTAGTGCCAGGTTAAAAATCTCCCGCAATTCTTCTTCGTATTCTTCAATAGTCTTTCCTTGGTACTGATTATTAACACCAATTAAAATAGAAACCAAATCAAACTTACGGGTATAATTCAGTTCAGATCGCATGGCATTCAATAAGTTTCCGGTGGTCCAGCCTGTCTTGGCTATTATCTTTGGAGGCGCAACTTTGTAGCCATTTTCGTTCAAACGATTAACCAGTTGTACCGGCCATCGTTGGCTCTCGGGAACCATTTCTCCAATGGTATAAGAATCTCCAAGGGCTAAATAGCTATAATTCATTTCTGAAGTATTCCCGGCTTCCGTATTCCTGGTTACGGAATTTGATGAACTACAGCTAATTAATAAAGAGACAAGTAGTAACATGTATAAATTTTTCATAGAAAATATATTAAGACTAAAAATCGAATATTTTTGGGCAATTTAAAACTTTTGTCGCTTTCTAGTTATGAAACTTTTTTACATTTTAATCATTTGGGAACCTGCATCATGAAATCCAGCAAAAAAAAATTAAAGAG
>DATFJA010000324.1:0-4424 GCA_035269545.1 Salegentibacter sp. | reverse complement strand
TTGAGAAGTATTGGTTTTAAGGTTGAAGAAGTTGATTATACCAAACAATTATCTACTGAAGAGATTGACAAATACCGTCTTGCAAAAGGGGAAGTTATTCCGGTTTGTTATAAGAATTAATCTTCTACTAAGGCTTCCTCAAATCCGTTTGAAGTAAACACCCGAATACTTTCCGCTTCATCTACGTAAATAAAATACACGTCTACATTCTCCAGTTTTTCCAGCATTTCTAAGGATTTTTCGTAGCCTAAAGCCATAAAAGCGGTAGCGTAGCCATCGGCAAGTGTACAATTTTCAGCAAGTACAGATGCGCTGAGTAAATTGCTTTTTTCGGCTTTGCCGGTCAAGGGATTTATAGTGTGCACATAGCGATTTCCCGTGGTGCTGTCTATTCTGAATTTTCGATAATTTCCGGATGTTGCCATGGCCCGATCTTCCAGAGCCAGCACGGTTTGCAAAGTCCTTTCCGCATCAGTTTGTTGCGGATTATCTATTGCCACCATCCAGGGCGATTCGCGCTCTAAATTTTGACCTTTGGCTATCAGCTCTCCTCCCAGTTCAATCAAATAATCCTGAACATTTTGTTTATCTAAATATTCCGCTATTACGTCAATCGTATAACCTTTAGCTATGGCATTAAAATCGAGATAGATATTCGGATTTTCTTTTACAATAATATTATCGTTAGTTAAATTCACCTTTTCAAACCCCACCAGTTCCTGTATGGAATCCAAAACAGCTTCGTCAGGTTCATTTAAAGGTTGATCAGGACCGAAACCGTAGGCGTTGACTAAACTTCCCACTGTTGGATCAAAATAGCCATTACTTTCTTTAAAAACCTGTTTAGAATATTCAAACACGTTTTTAAAATGATCATCTACTTTTACACCTTCAGTACCTGCATTAATTCGCGAGATATCAGAATCATCCTGATAAGTACTCATTGAAGTATTGATCACTTCGAAAATGGAATCTAAAGCTTTTTCTGTATTAAAGCTTTCTGAAGAAAAATATTTCACCTGGTAGCTGGTTCCAAGAGCTCTACCGGTATAAGTTGTTACCTGGGGTCCTCCGTTATTGCATGATATAATCAAAAAGACAAGAAGTAATAATGCAGTAAATTTTTTCATCTAACTATAAATATTCGTTTCGGTAATTTAAATTTCCTGCCAGCCTTCATAATTTACCACGTATTCTTCACCATGCATAACAGGTTTTTCATAATCGGAAGAATTTGCCAGGCCTACGCCCGCGTAAAATGTACGTGCCTTGAATTTAATTGCATGGTCTTTAATAGATTGCAGGAACGCCATATCATATTCTTTAGGATTATATGGATATTCTATTGCGCGCACAATTACAAAATGAAGTTTTTTATCCTTTAAAGCAACGAACTGGGGATCCTTTTGTATCTCACTATTCACCCCAAGAAATTCATAACCCTGTTCCTCAAGTTCTTTACCTACAATGTTCATTGCGAGGTTGTGCAGCTCCTGATCATTTAATTTCGCCATAGTGCAAAAATAAAAAAAGCTGTCTAAAAAGCCTTATTACCGTCAAGCTGAACTTGTTTCAGCTTCTAACATGTTTCAATTAAGAACATCCTAGATCCTGAAGTAAATTCAGGATGACGAATTAAAAACTTCTTAGACAGCTTGTCTAAATTGTTTAATTCTTATCCTCCAAAATCATCAAACCTGATATTTTCTGGTGGCATTCCGAAGTCTTCACCCATTTTCTGAACGGCTTTGTTCATTAATGGCGGTCCACAGAAGTACAATTCAATATCTTCTGGTTCCTCGTGATGATTTAAATAGTTATCTATTACAACCTGGTGAATAAATCCAACGAATCCGTCTCCCTCATCGTCAAGACTTTTCTTCACTTTCCAGTTATCTTCTTCCATAGGTTCAGAAAGTGCAAGGTAGAATCCAAAGTTAGGGAAATCTCTTTCTAATGCTCTAAAGTGTTCAATGTAGAATAATTCTCTTTTTGAACGTCCACCATACCAGTAAGTAACTTTTCTACCGGTTTTAAGTGTACGGAACAAATGGTAAAGGTGAGAACGCATTGGCGCCATACCTGCCCCACCACCAACGTAAAGCATTTCGGCTTCACTATGGTTAATAAAGAATTCTCCATAAGGGCCAGAGATAGTTACTTTATCTCCTTTTTTCCTTGAGAAAATATAAGAGGAAGCAATACCAGGATTTACATCCATCCAGGTATCTTTTGATCTATCCCACGGCGGAGTAGCTACACGTACGTTAAGCATAATCTCACGCCCTTCAGCAGGGTAAGAGGCCATAGAGTAAGCACGCTCTACTGTTTCAGGGTTTTTCATTACCAATGGGCGAAGTTTAAACTTATCCCACTCGGCCTCGAACATATCTGGTGTATCGTGTTCTTCAGGGTGAGCTGTGATATCCATATCACTAAATTTAACCTCACACTTAGGAATTTCGATCTGGATATATCCACCGGCTTTATAATCCATATCTTCAGGAATTTCAACTACAAATTCCTTGATAAAAGAAGCTACGTTATAATTTCTTAATACGGTTGCTTCCCATTTCTTAATTCCGAATACCTCTTCCGGAATAGTAATTTTCATATCTTCTTTCACCTTTACCTGGCAACCTAATCGCCATCCCTGTGCGATCTCTTTACGAGTAAAGTGTGGTTCCTCGGTAGGAAGAATGGCTCCGCCACCTTCTTTTACGATACATTTACACTGTACACAGGTTCCACCACCACCACAGGCAGAAGGTAAAAATAATTTATTGTCTCCAAGAGTTGAAAGTAAAGTTCCTCCAGAACCTACTTCCATATCTTTTTCCCCATTCACGTTAATGGTTACCGGACCAGACGGCGCTAATTTCGCCTTTGCTCCAAGTAACACAGAAACCAATATGAGTATCAATGCTAAAAATACTACTACACTTGCTATAATAACTGTCATAATCTTTCTTTTGCGATTATAATTTAATTCCCATAAAACTCATAAATCCTAACGCCATAAGTCCGGTGATAATAAATGTTATCCCCAAGCCTTTTAATGGAGCAGGCACATTAGAGTAAGCTATTTTTTCACGAATAGCTGCAATACCAAGAATTGCAAGGAACCATCCAATTCCACTACCAAACCCGTAGGTTAGCGCTTCTGTTATAGCTCCAAAATCCTTTTGCTGCATAAAAAGTGATCCACCAAGGATGGCACAGTTTACCGCGATAAGTGGTAAGAAAATACCCAGTGCGCCATATAATGCAGGAGCAAATTTTTCAACGATCATCTCTACCAATTGCACCATAGATGCAATTACCGCAATAAACATGATAAAACTCAAGAAACTAAGGTCTACATCTGCATACTCAGCCCCGAGCCATTGTAATGCTCCCGGTCTTAATAAGTAGTTATCTAGCAAGTAGTTAATTGGTACAGTAATACTAAGTACAAAGATTACCGCGGCACCTAACCCAACAGCTGTTTTCACTGTTTTAGACACTGCTAAATAGGAACACATCCCTAAGAAGTAGGCAAAAATCATATTTTCTATGAAAATACTTCTAACAAATAAATTTATTAATTCCATAATTTAATTTTATTTAAGCTGTTGCGCTTTTAGTTCTCTTCTATCAGTTTACGGTTTCTGGCACGTTGAACCCAAATTAGCAAACCAACCACAATTAGCGCCATTGGGGAAAGCAACATTAAACCATTGTTTTCATATCCTAAGGCATATAAACCTGTAGAATCTGCAAGGGTTGCTGCTTTATGTCCTAAAACTTCAAATCCGAATAATTTTCCCGAACCTAAAAGTTCACGGAAAAATGCTACGATAACCAGAATTAAACCATATCCTGCGGCATTACCAACACCGTCAAGGAAAGATTTATACACTCCGTTACCTAAAGCGAAAGCTTCTAAACGCCCCATTACAATACAGTTGGTAATAATAAGACCGATAAATACCGAAAGTTGTTTACTCACATCGTAAGCATATGCCTTAAGCACCTGGTCTACCAAAACTACCAGGGATGCCACTACTACAAGTTGCACAATAATCCTAATTCTACTTGGGATCATATTTCGTAGCATTGAAACGATCATGTTACTAAAAGCCATAACCGCAACTACCGCGATAGCCATTACCACAGCAGGCTCCAATTGTACTGTAATTGCCAATGCCGAACAAATACCTAATACCTGAACAGTAATAGGGTTGTTATCGTCCAACGGATCTGACAATAATTTTCTATTGCCTTTAGAAAGAAAGTGTTCTTTTTCTTCTGAATTAGACAGAAAAAGGATCATTTCCTTCTTTTTGGCTTCTTTCTCTTCTGAAATATTTTTTTTCTCTGTAGCCATAATTACTTAGTTGCAACTTTAATTTCTGTTTGCTGTTTGAAGTAAGGCAGATAAC
>DATFJA010000323.1:0-2317 GCA_035269545.1 Salegentibacter sp. | reverse complement strand
ACCTCGGCTTCAAACTTTGTTAGATAAGACCTGGAATGCTGAATAAGTTTTATCTGACAAAAAACCATAAAATTCTTTTCCACTTTTTCGGGAGAAATAAGAGCCACGTAATTTGAAATAACTCCTTCACGCTCCAGGCGTTTGATTCTTTCAAAAACTGCAGTTACCGAAAGCTTCAGCTTGTTAGAAATTTCCTTATTTGTCATTTTACTATCCTGTTGCAAATGCTTTAATATCTGAAGATCTTTTTGGTCTAATTTCATACTGAAAATTTTTCTAAGCTGAATTTATTAAAAGCTAAATATAGATTATAATTCTACTAAATATGATTTATATAGTTTTATTTACTAAAAATAATGTGTTCAATTGACTTTCATTCTTTATAGTCTTAATTTTATATAAACCTAAAATTCAATAAAGATGAAATATAAACCTGCAGATAATATTCAGGATCTTCAATATTTTGGAGAATATGGAGGTGTAAACCCTTCAATCTCCGATTCCTCTACCTATACTTTTCTTTCCGCAAAAACAATGTTCGATACCTTTGAAGGAAATTCTGAAGGTTGCTACCTTTATTCCAGGCATTCTTCTCCTTCAAATTTGTATCTGGGCGAAGCGCTTGCCGCCATGGAAGGTACCGAAACCGCAAATGTTGCCGCCAGCGGAATGGGTGCCATCACTTCTACCCTCCTCCAGTTATGCAATGCCGGCGATCATATTGTTTCCAGCCGAACGGTATACGGTGGGACCTATGCTTTTATGAAGAATTTTATCCCGAAATTTAATATTCAAACTTCCTTTGTAGATATCACCAATCTTAAAAGTGTTGAAGAAGCAATTACTAAAGATAGCAAAGTCTTATACTGCGAATCTGTAAGTAACCCCTTGCTGGAAGTTGCAGATTTAGAAGCTTTGGCTAAGATTGCGAAAAAGCATGATTTGACTTTTGTAGTAGATAATACATTTTCTCCACTTTCTATTAGTCCGAAAGAATTGGGTGCCGATGTAGTAATCCATAGTTTAACCAAATTCATTAATGGAAGCAGCGATACAGTTGGAGGAGTAACCTGCGGAAGCCAGGAATTTATCAACTCACTCCGCAGTGTGAATGACGGCGCAAATATGCTACTTGGTCCCACCATGGACAGTATGCGGGCGGCTTCGGTTTTAAAAAACTTAAGAACACTTCATATTAGGATCAAACAACATAGCAAAAATGCCATGTTCCTGGCCGAGAAATTTCAAAAAGATGGATTAAGAACGGTTTATCCTGGTTTGAAAGATCATCCGGGCCATCAAACCTTTAAAAATATTATGAATGAAGAATACGGCTTTGGAGGTTTACTGACTATAGATGTAGGCAGCCTGGAAAAAGCTAATGAATTAATGGAATTAATGCAGAAAGAAAACCTGGGATATTTAGCAGTAAGCCTAGGCTTCTACAAAACACTTTTTAGTGCTCCCGGAAGCTCTACCTCTTCTGAAATTCCTATAGAAGAACAGGAAAAAATGGGCCTAAGCAACGGGTTGATTCGTTTTTCTATTGGTTTGGATAACGATATAGAGCGTACTTACCAGGTAATGAAGTCCTGTATGCAGAAAGTAGGAGTTTTCGAGTAAATACCTAACAGGTGGAATTAAAAAGTTCGGAGATACAGTCTTCTCTTATCAACTGTATTTTCGAACTTCTTCTTTTTTGTATATTCACAAAAAATAAAATTTTGAAAAAACTACTTCTCCCCCTGTTTCTTATATTTTTTAGCATAAGTGCTTTTTCACAAACCCAGAATGAAGTTCGCCTGTATTTCGGAATAACGGATAGCGAATTATTAAGAGGTGAAGATCTTGATGGAGCCAGCAGTCCTGATATTGAAAACTCTTATGAATTTGGATTTCGATATCTACTGAAAGTAACCGATAATTTAGCGCTGGAAACAGGTCTGAACTACTGGAAAGGCGATATAGTGCTTAATTCTGCGCTACCCAGGCCGGGTGAAACTTCTAGCTCGCAGGAATTGCAAACCACTTCTATTCCTATTTTTGCCAATTATACTTTTTTAGATTATTTCTTTGTCAATGGCGGCCCGGTGATGGATTTTCAAGGTTCAGAGAGTGAATCTGTAGATCCACAAGCGGGAATTGGTGTAGGCTTTGGCCTTGGCGCTCAATATGCATTTAATAACTTCAGTATATATGTAAATCCCAATTTTAGAAGATATGCGGTAATTCCTTTTGAGGAAGAAGATTATCATCAAAAACTTACCAGTTTTGGGGTACAACTTGGGGTTGGTTATAGGTTTTAATTAATTTATAG
>DATFJA010000322.1:0-3171 GCA_035269545.1 Salegentibacter sp. | reverse complement strand
TAAGCGCTGGGCGGTTTTCGTCTGCTAAAATTCTTTGTCTTAAGCCTTATCAGAGCTTAACTTTAAGCTCTTACCATTTTTTCTTAACATTAATTTACCAGTCATTCTTTTTGACCCGAAAAATTAATGCCTAATTTTTATCTTTATAACACATAAACTAAACAATTGAATACTAAATACAGCGATTTAATAGACCAGACCTATTACTTTCCGCAGGAAGAATTTACCCTGGAAGGAACCGAGTTAAAGTTTCACGACATAGATCTAATGGAGTTGATCAAAGAATATGGAGCTCCATTAAAATTCACCTATTTGCCTAAGATCTCCCAGAACATTCACAGAGCCAAAAAATGGTTTGCCGATGCTATGGAAAAACACGATTATAAGGCTAATTATAATTATTGTTATTGTACAAAAAGCTCTCACTTTCAACACGTTTTAAATGAAGCTTTAAAGAACGATATCCATATTGAAACTTCTTCGGCATTTGATATTAATATTGTGGAAGAATTAAAAGCATCTGGGAAAATTACCGATGATACTTATGTGCTTTGTAATGGCTTTAAACGCGACCAGTATATAGAAAACATTGCGCGCTTGCTCAATAATGGTCATAAAAACTGTATGCCCATTATAGATAATTATGAAGAGATAGATCTACTTTCAGAAAAAATAGAAGGGAAATTTCCTATTGGAATAAGGATTGCTTCAGAGGAAGAGCCAAAATTTGAATTCTATACTTCCAGACTTGGAATTGGTTATAAGAACATTGTTCCGTTTTTCAATAAAAAGATTAAGGAAAATGAGCAGGTAGAATTAAAGATGCTGCATTTCTTTATCAATACCGGGATTAGGGATACAGCCTATTACTGGAATGAATTGCAAAAATGCTTACGGGTTTATGTAAGCTTAAAGAAAGTTTGCCCAGAGCTGGATAGTTTGAATATTGGCGGCGGATTCCCTGTAAAGAATTCTCTTCATTTTGAGTACGATTATGCTTATATGGTAGACGAGATCATCAATCAGATAAAATTATATTGCGAAGAAGCGGAAGTTGATGTACCTAATATCTTTACCGAATTTGGAAGTTTTACTGTTGGAGAAAGTGGCGGCGCTATTTATGAGATCTTATATCAAAAACAGCAAAACGATCGTGAAAAGTGGAATATGATCAATTCTTCTTTTATTACCACCTTACCGGATACCTGGGCCATTAGCAAAAAATTCGTAATGCTTGCAATAAACCGTTGGAACGATGAGTATGAGCGGGTTTTACTTGGTGGTCTAACCTGCGATAGTGACGATTATTATAATTCAGAACAGAACGTTAATGCTATTTACCTTCCTAAATTTAAGAAGGAAAAACCTTTATATATCGGCTTTTTTAATACAGGAGCTTACCAGGAAAGTATTGGAGGATATGGCGGATTACATCACTGTTTAATTCCTCAGCCAAAACACCTTTTAATAGATAAGGATGAAGATGGCAAGATAAGCACCAAGCTCTTCAGCGAACAACAAGACGCTAATGATATGCTGAAAATATTAGGTTATAATGACCACAATTAAAAAATTAATAACTTTATATAACCAACAACCAATTAAGCATTTAAAATGAACAAAAAGAATTACGCCGGAATACCTGATAAATATTCGCGCATAGATGATGCGAAAGTGGTATTAATCCCAGTGCCTTACGATGGCACCAGCACCTGGCAGAAAGGATCTGATAAAGGACCTGAAGCCTTTTTAGAAGCTTCAGAAAATATGGAACTTTACGATATAGAAACCCGAAGCGAGGTCTACAAAAAAGGGATTTATCTTGCGCCACCGGTAAGTGAAAATTCTTCTCCCGAGAAAATGGTAGAAGCGGTTTATAAAACCACTAAAAACTATATTTCGCAGGAAAAATTTGTTACGCTTTTTGGTGGGGAACATTCAATATCCATTGGTTCAATAAAGGCCTTTAGTGAAAGTTTTCCAGATCTTACGGTAGTCCAACTTGATGCGCATGCCGATCTAAGACCAGAGTATGAAGGTTCTTCCTGCAACCACGCCTGTGCGGTGCATGAAGCCAGTAAAAAGACAAATCTGGTCCAGGTAGGAATTCGATCTATGGATGTTTCTGAAGTAGAACATATGGATGAAAACCAGGTTTATTTTGCCCACGACCTTTACGAAGACTGGCAGGAGGATGCCATTGGGCAAATGACACCAAATGTATTTATAACGATAGATCTGGATGCGTTTGATCCTTCTATCTTACCATCTACCGGAACCCCGGAACCGGGCGGACTTTTCTGGTATGAGACACTGGAATTTCTGAAAATGATGTTCAAAAAGAAAAATGTAGTAGGTTTTGACATTGTAGAACTTTGTCCAAATAAAAAGGAAAGATCATCAGATTTTCTTGCGGCCAAGTTGTATTATAAAATGTTAAGCTACAAATTCAAATATCAAAATTATAACGAAGAAGACGAAGATGAGTAAAGGAGCTATTTCCCAATTTATAGAAAAATATTATTTACATTTTAACTCGGCAGCACTTGTAGATGCTGCCAAAGATTACGAAAAGCAACTTCAGGGAGGTTCTAAAATGTTAGTTTCCCTTGCGGGAGCTATGAGTACCGCAGAGCTCGGTAAGATTTTTGCCGAAATGATCAGGAAAGATAAAGTACAAATCATTTCCTGTACCGGTGCCAACTTAGAAGAAGATGTAATGAACCTGGTAGCGCATTCCCACTATAAGCGCGTACCAAATTATCGCGATCTAACACCACAGGAAGAATGGGACCTTTTAGAAAAAGGCCTTAACCGGGTAACCGATACTTGTATTCCTGAAGAAGAAGCTTTCAGAAGAATTCAGAAGCATATTGTAAAGATTTGGAAAGATGCCGAAGCTAACGGAGAACGCTATTTTCCGCATGAATTTCTTTATAAATTACTACTTTCGGGAGTTTTAGAAGAGCACTATGAAATTGATTTAAAAGATTCCTGGATGTATGCTGCAGCCGAAAAGAATTTGCCAATTGTAGTTCCCGGATGGGAAGATAGTACCTTAGGGAATATTTTTGCTTCCTATGTGCTTAAAGGCGAACTAAAAGCCAGCACCATGAAATCTGGAATAGAATATATGACTTTCCTTGCAGATTGGTACACCGATAATTCTAA
>DATFJA010000321.1:0-2128 GCA_035269545.1 Salegentibacter sp. | reverse complement strand
CGCTTAAATAATTGGCAATAGTAACACCTTCCTTCTTTTTGCGGGTTAAAATGCAGATGTCTCCTTTTTTGAACTTTTTCTGATCCAGGTTTTGAATAATTTGCAGGATTTTTTCAGGGTAAATCTCATGCTCTTCAGACGCATTTTCAGCTTCAATAAAATCGATATTTACATATCCAAAGTCTCCCGCCTCCGGATTTTGTTTGCTTTCCTGAAATAAACTGGAATAGGAGGGATGTTGTAAATTGCCTGCTGCATAATTGAATAAACTATTGTTGAAGTTTACAATCTGGCTTCCGCTGCGGTAATTATTTGGCAGGTTTTCTACCCTTTTTTCAATACTAAAAGGATTGGTTTCCAAACACAGGTCAATAAATTGTTCCGCTTTTCCGCCTCGCCACCTGTAAATTGACTGTTTGGCATCACCAACCAGCATAGCACTTGCCGGATCTTCTGGGTTTTCAGAAGCAAGTTTATTATCTATAAGTGGAATAAGGTTTTCCCACTGCATTTGCGAGGTGTCCTGAAACTCGTCTATAAAATAATTCTGATAACGTTCGCCGAGTCTTTCGTAAATAAATGGCGCGGGCTGGTCTTTAACCTGGGCGCTAATTTTTGGGTTAAATTCTGAAATTAGAATTAGGTTGCGTTCCTTTTTGATAAGTTCCACTTCCTGGTTTATCGCGTTAAGAAGTGAAAGCTGGGTGAGGTTTTTTCTAATGGCCTCAAGAAAATCAAGGTTTAGATAGGCTCTTTTCGAGATTTCAAAAAGGCTAACTATTAAGGATTGAATACTGTCTAGCGCATCCTTTACTGCCTGGTTTTTATTCGACTTTGTGTAAAGTGGAGCGCTTTCCAGCTTTAGCATCCAGGCTTTTTCAAAACCATCTATAGACTTTTGATCTCTTAGCTTCACAAAATGTTTATAAACGTATCCGCCGCTAAAGTCTTTTTCTTCAATATTATTACTTTCAACAAGGTCAAAAAATTCAGTACTGGTTTCCGCAATTATAGCTTCGGTTTTTTTAATTTCTGAACTTATCTTCTCCTTAAATTTCCGGAAATCTTCAGTGGTTTTTCCCTTGAGTTTCTCTAAAGCTTTTTGGTGGTTTTCGCCAATAAGTAATTCAGAAATTTCAAAAAGATCTTTTGCAATATCCCAGCTTTTATCATCATCGGTTTTACTTATGGCAAAGGCAACAAGTACTTTGGTGAGATCTTTATCTGTGCCGGCTTTACTTATAAGCCTATCTACAGCTTCCATTAGAATTTGCCGCGTATTTAGAGCAATCTCAAAATTTACGGGTAATCCCAGGTCTTTAGCAAAAGTTCTAAGAACCCTGTGAGTAAATCCATCTATAGTAGAAACTTCAAAAGCCGCATAGTTGTGGATAATGCTTTTTAGGATCTTTGCTGCTTTAGTTTTAAGCGCTGCTTCAGGTAAATTGGTTTCTTCAGCAATAATTTTAAAAAGCGGATTGTTTTTAGACGAAGTTTTTTCAGCAGTAAAACTTCTCAAACTACTTATAATCCTGGACTTCATTTCGTCTACCGCCTTATTGGTAAACGTAATTGCTAAAATGTTTTTATAAGCATCGTTTTTTTCGCTTTTGAATAAAAGAAGCAAATATTCTTTAACCAGGGTAAAAGTTTTCCCCGATCCTGCGGAAGCATTGTAAATGGTAAAATTGTTAGTCAAAAACGCTTATATTTTAAGGAGATTATGAATTTTAAAGGTAAAATAAAAATGTTTGGTGTTCTGTATAGGCTTTTAAGTATTTTATAACACTAAAATGTTTTTATTAAATAGCTTAATACCTAAATTTGAGTGAATTTAATACTAATCACTAAAAAAATATATACAAATGGCTTTTGAGTTACCAAAGTTAAAATATGCTTTTGATGCATTAGAACCACATATAGATGCGAAAACCATGGAAATTCACCACGGTAAGCACCACGCAGGTTATACTAAGAAATTAAACGCTGCAATTGAAGGCACCGACCTTGAAGGAAAAACCATAGAGAATATCCTTGAAAATCTTGATAAATCTAATACTGCTGTAAGAAACAACGGTGGTGGATTTTATAACCACAGATTATTTTGGGAAATCATGTCTCCAAATGG
>DATFJA010000320.1:0-2513 GCA_035269545.1 Salegentibacter sp. | reverse complement strand
TCTAAAGGAAGAACGTGAATATTGATTTATAAAGCTTTTAAGCTCAGAAATTTTAGTGTCTCTTCTATCTATAAAACCATAGCTCATCGCTTTTTGAAATGCAGCATAATCATTATCACCACTTAGCGAAAGTGCTTTATCGTAAGCTTCTATTGCAGGCCAATATTGACTGCTCACAAAATAGGTGTCGCCCAGGCGTAATAACGCATCATTTCTAAGGGCAACTCCATTGGAGCTATTTTCAGAATAACGTTTAAAAAACTCTATAGCACGAGAATATTCATTCTTTTTAAAATAAGCATACCCAAGATTATAATCCAGGTTTTCCAGTTCTTCTGTACCTCTTGCAGCACTCATTCCCGAAAACTCCCGATATCCAAGAATCGCCTCGTCTATTCGGTTAATATTATATTCACTTTCGGCTTTCCAAAAGGTTGCTTTCGCAGTTATTTTTTGGTCTCTTGGTTCAGAAAGTGCTTTTTCAAAATTGTTGATCGCTTTTGCATAATCACCATCTTCATAAAGCTGAAGGCCGTAATAATAAGCTACTTTCTGGTAAGCTTGCTTATCGCTAAAGTTTCGGTTGTTTTCCAATAAACGCATTGCTTCTTCATAGTTACCTGAAGTGAGGAAAGAATCAATTAACAAACTCTCCATAGCTGCCCTATTCTCTGAATCTGGATATTTCTTGATAAAATTAATCAAGACCTGGGATGGACTTTCATAACTATTCCCAATCTCATAACTCAGTTTAGCATAATTCATATACGCATCTTCCTGAATTTTTGGATTAAAGTTCATCTCGCTGGCATTTTTAAAAGCATTTAAAGCCTGCTGCTTTTGGTTGGATTCTAAATAAGATTGCGCCAAATGATAATAAGCGTTTTGCGCTATTTGATTTTTCCCATCTATGATTTTATTGAATTCAGAGATTGCATTTTCATAATCTCCCTGCTTATAATAAGCGTAACCTAGTTGATAATAATCGGTATTATTCCATCTTCCGCGTTCACCATCATATTCTTTCAAATAAGGCAAAGCTTCTTCATATTGTTCTAAGTTAAAATAACTCTCCCCTATAATCTTATTGAGTTGAGAACGCTCTAAGCGGTTTGCACTTTGTAATTGCTCTTTGGCCAGTTTAATGGCTTCCTCGAACTTTCCTAACTTGAAGTTCATATCGGCCTGGAAGTAAGACAGGTCTTCACTATAGCGATCATTGCCTCTTACCGCTTCAAAATTTTCGTTAGCGGCTTCATAATCGTCGCCTTCATATGCCATATAACCGATGTAATATTTAGCCTGGGAACCAAATTCTTTCGAATCCCGAACTCTTTCTAAATACTTACGAGCCTGGTCGTATTGTTTCGCTCTAAAATAAGCGTATCCATTATTAAAGTAAAAGCGTTGGCGCTCTGCCCGGCTCATACTATTTTCATCAACTTTATCATACCATTTGCGGGCTAATGAATATTTTCCGGTTTGAAAATAATAATCGGCTACATCTCGATAAGCTGAATTTGTCTTGGTACTGGTAGGATATCTACTCACAAAACGCTCCATTAACCTGTCGGCGCCTGGCTGATTTAACCTTACAGCGGCATTGGCGATATAATAAGCGCAATCTCCTTCAATTTTCTCGTCTTCGGTTTGCTCTTTAACTTCATCAAATAAATTTTGAGCAGCTAAATATTGCTGATTATTATAAAGTTCGAGGGCTTTGTTAAATTCGGCGAGATCGTGCGTATAAGTGGCCGATCGCTGGGAAATTCCGTTATAAGAAAAGAAAATTAAAACAACAAACAGTAAAATTTTGTTAGGTGTCATTTATAGATTTTTAAGTTGATGATTCAAAGATAATTTAAACCTTGCTTTAATAACGCCCATATAAAGTGATAATTATGTTAATGTAAAAAAAAGTAAACTCGCAGCTTTTGAAAAATGTATATTTACCAATATTTTTATCCCAAACTAAGCCTAAATATTTATGTCCAATACCGTCCTGGAATTAAAGAATGCTGCTATTTACCAGCGAGAAAGCCTTATTTTATCTGAAGTTGATGTAGAAGTAAATAAAGGTGACTTTGTATATCTTATTGGTAAAACCGGTACCGGAAAAAGTAGTTTTATGAAAACACTTTATGGCGATTTACCACTTACCGAAGGCGAAGGGACAATTGTAGATTATAATTTACGAACGCTCAAAGAAAAAGACATTCCTTTTTTAAGAAGAAAGCTGGGTGTGGTTTTCCAGGATTTTAAACTTTTAACCGACAGGAATATAAAAGACAACCTGCTTTTTGTTTTAAAAGCTACCGGCTGGAAAGACCAAAAAGCCATGGAACATAAGATAGATGAAGTTTTAGATAAAGTAGGAATGAAATCTAAGGGCTTTAAATTTCCTTATCAACTCTCTGGTGGAGAGCAACAACGTGTTGCAATTGCACGTGCACTTTTAAATGATCCCGAACTTATTCTTGCCGATGAACCCACCGGAAACCTGGATCCACAAA
>DATFJA010000319.1:0-10555 GCA_035269545.1 Salegentibacter sp. | reverse complement strand
CAAACCACTACCAACTTAACCGATGATAATGAAGGTTATGATACTTCGCCTGCAGTTTCCAGGGATGGGACTCTTGCCTGGTTACAAATGGATGAACCCGGATACGAATCTGATAAGAATGACATTGTAGTGCTAAGAGATGGCCAAAAAATGAATCTTACCAAAGATTGGGATGGCACCGTGAGTAGTTTTATGTGGAGTAAGGATGGTAAGAAACTTTTCTTTATAGCTCCTACTATGGGGACAAAACAATTATTCGAAGTAAATCTTACGAAAAATGCTTCGGCTGATGTTAAACAGATCACCAAAGGTCAGTTTGATATTACCGGAATGGTAGGGCAGTCAGATAACACCATGGTGGTGACCAGAACAGATATGAATCATGCCTCAGAGATTTATACCGTAGATCTAAAAACCGGAAAAATGGATCAGCTAAGCCATGCGAACGATGCTTTTTATAATAGAATTAAGCTGAGTAAGGTTGAAAAAAGGATGATTCCTACCACCGATGGAAAAGAAATGCTAACCTGGGTGATCTACCCGCCGGATTTTGACCCAAGCAAAAAATATCCTACTCTCCTTTATTTACAAGGTGGACCGCAAGCTCCTTTATCCCAATTTTATTCCTTTAGGTGGAACTTTCAATTGATGGCTGCTAAAGGTTATATTGTAGTAGCTCCCAACCGAAGAGGTATGCCGGGTTATGGTGTAGCGTGGAATGAGCAGATAAGCGGTGACTGGGGAGGACAAAATATGCAGGATTACCTTTCAGCTATAGATAAAGTGAGTAAAGAAGATTTTGTTGATAACGACAGGCTGGGAGCCGTAGGTGCAAGTTATGGCGGTTACTCGGCTTTTTATCTTGCCGGTCACCATGACAATCGTTTTAAAACCTTTATTGCTCATGATGGAATCTTTAATACCCGTAGCATGTATGGAACTACAGAAGAATTGTTTTTTGTAAACAAAGATCTTGAAGGTGCATACTGGCAAAATCCAACTCCAAAAGCCTATACCGAATTTAATCCTATTAATTACGTTAATAATTGGAATGCTCCCATCTTGATTATACAGGGAGGTAAAGATTATAGGGTTCCAATTGGGCAGGGACTTGAAGCCTTTCAGGCTGCCCAGCTAAAAGGTTTAAAAAGTAAGCTACTGTATTTTCCAATGGAAAACCACTGGATCCTAAGCGCTCAAAATGGGATCATCTGGCAAAGAGAATTCTTTAAATGGCTGGAGGAAACCTTATAATATTACTGCAATATTTAATGCCTGGGGACTTGCCTCGGAATTAAAATAATTGTTAATAAAACTGCCTCGTGAGCTAGCTTACGAGGCAGTTTACTTCAGATGGATACAAGTATCTTAGTCCAAAATGTTAGATATCCCAAAAATATAGATTCCAACAAGAATTCTGAGTTTTATATCCGTATAAGCAGTCCTGTGCTCGGTTCATCTAAAATATAAAATACCTCGAGAGCTTTGGCCTGCAGCCAGTTCATTAATAATAAACCTTGTTTCTCTCCCGAAGAAAGCGATTTTACAGGCTGGTAAAATTTAAGACGCAAATAAATCATTACGCTTATTTCAGCTGTCAAAGAATTCCTTTCTTGAATCTTCAACTTAGTTTATTTGACATTTTAAAGAAAATGTTTGGAAATACTTCTAGCAGATAAATTGCTTATTTTAAAACCTAATTTCTATCTTAAAGTCTATTGAATTTCAATTTAAAATATTTGAATAATATTTATAAATTACCTCCAGAACCTACATAAATCAAGCTAATTTGTCAAATAAAAATAATGACCACACCGGATTATCAAGAACACTTTCACTAAAAAATGCACTGAGTATTGGAGTTGGTACCATGGTGGGAGCTGGTATTTTTGTCTTTCCGGGGATCGCATCGGGTGAGGTCGGCACTGCAGCCATGCTTTCATTCGGTTTGGCAGGTCTTATTGCCCTTATAGTGGCTTTGTGCACTGCTGAGCTAGCAACAGCAATGCCCTCCAGTGGTGGGGGTTATTTTTTTGTTTCCCGTACTTTCGGATCTTTTTGGGGAATGCTTACTGGAGTTAGTATGTGGATAGGGCTAATTTTTGCAAGCTCCTTTTATCTAACCGGTTTTGGTAGATACTTTATTGAGATCTTAAAAGAAGCGGGAATGAGTCCTGGAGATCCTTCTGTACTTTTAGCAGTAGGGATGGCATTACTTCTAACGCTTGTAAACTTTTTGGGAACTAAGGGTGTAGGTAAACTTCAGAATACAATCGTGCTTAGTCTTACGGGTATATTGATGATGCTATTTCTATATGGAATATTGGAAATTACCGGAATTTTAGGTGATAGTAGGTTGCCGAAATCCTTCTCCCCCGAGGGGCTAGGACCGGTATTTGGAGTTTCTGCCCTTGTCTTTACCTCTTTTCTAGGTTTTGTTCAGATAGCCACAGTCGCGGGGGAAATTAAAAGACCACAAATCAATCTACCCCGAGCCCTTATAGGAAGCGTATTAATAGTTACTCTTCTTTATATCGTAGCAATATTTGTAAGCAATAGTGTTTTAACTCACGATCGTTTAGGTGAATTAGGTGAAACAGCACTTGTAGAGGTGATGCGTTCATTAGTAGGTCCCTGGGGTGCTTTAATTACGATGTTTGCCGGACTGCTTGCAACTTTGTCAAGTGCTAACGCTTCTATTCTTAGTTCATCGCGTGCAGTTTATGCTCTTAGTCGTGATGAACTTATACCTTCCTGGATTTCAAAAGTCCATGATCGCTTTGGCACCCCTCATTACGCTCTTTTATTCGTAGGTTTTCCTATTGCCGGACTGTCAGTTCTGGGAAGAATAGAAATCCTTGCCGAAGTTGCATCGTTTTTGCACTTAATAATTTACGGAATGCTCTGTATTTGTGTGATTGTCCTAAAGCGCAGAAAACCCATATGGTATCTACCCGGGTTCAAGGTGCCCGGCTATCCACTTCTACCAGCGGTAGGTATGATAGCATGTTTTGGCCTTATTGTTTTTATGGAGGGCCTATCGATAATCCTCGGTGGATCGGTTCTTTTGTTCGCTGTAATACTTTATTTATTAACCGCCCGGAAAACAAAGCTTGCTTCTCCAAAACCACCACACATAGAACCAAAATTACGTAAACCCCGAATTTTAATACCTGTTTCGCTTCCGCAGGAAAAATCACTTCCTTTAGCCATTTTGAAAGGTTTTACAGATCTTGAAGTTCTTTTGATAGGTTACAAAGAAGTACCGGAACAAACCGATCCCGAGCAATTTAAGGAAGAAAAACGGGAGGATGCAAAAGAAGAGCTGCAGGAGGTTAAAAAACAGTTGGAAGCTGAAGATTTTAAAGTAGAATCAGAGATAGTATTTACTCCAAACATTTCAGATACCCTCAAAAATATAATTGTTAAATACAATTGCCATGCTATGCTGGAGTCAAAACCTATAAGACAACTCAAGCGACTTCTGGTGCCTTTATATGATCAAAACCAGATTAGCAGCCGATTGGCCACAGTAATAAAGGAACTTATAACAGCTAGTGACCTTCCTATCACTCTACTATTTTTGGAAAATTCTAAAGAAATACAGTCTATGAAAAATAAAGCTTTTGAACAGCTTAAGCAGACTGGTATAAAAAGCGATCAGATTAAAACTGAGGAAAAAGAAGTAAAAGATATCACAGATGCGGTAAAGGATATAACTGAAGAAGATGACCTGGTAATTCTTGTGGAGGCAAATTCAAAAAAGCGGGAATCACTAATAAATAAGATCAAAAATGAGATAAGTGAAGCTATAGAATGCCCTGTTCTTGTAGTATTGGAAGAAAAAAAACAGGAACAGAAAAAGAAAAGGAAGAACAGGATATGAAAAAGAAAAGAAAGAAAGGTGAAAATAAGCCTGAATCAGATGAGAAAAAAGAAAAAAAGAGAAACAATTAAGTTTGCAAATATTTGTGGCTAGTATAACTGAAAAGGCAGCCATTTAATTTAACAATATTGTTTAAGAAAGCCTGCTTTCCATCAGAAAATATTTAAATTTATTTTAAAACTACACCAATCCCAATTTTTTCTAATAAATACGGGTTATGATCAATAATAAGGATATCATTGGCTTCACCGAGTTTTTTGAGTATCGAAAACAATAGATCAATATCAGCATAATGCAGTCCAGTGCTGGGTTCATCTAAAATATAAAGCACATCTGTAAATTCAGCCTGCAGCCAGTTCAACAACAATAATCGTTGTTTCTCCCCGGAAGAAAGAGATTGCACCGGCTGGTCTAACCTAAGATGCGCCAACCCGATTTCCTCTAATTGATCCAGGAATTTCCGGGTTTTAGGGTTTACAGTAAACTTATTCAACCATTCTTTTAATTCTATGATATTTAGGGCAAGTACTTCTGCTATATTTTTCTTTTCAACAGAATGTTCCAAAATATGGCTTTGATAGCGCTGCCCCTTGCAAACTTCACATTTTTCAATGGCATTGGCAGCAATATCAAGACTGGTCTCAGTATAGCCTTTTCCTTTGCAGTTAAGGCACTGACTACTCTTGGTTTTATAGGAGAAATCTTTAGCTTTTAAGCCGGTTTCAGCTGAAAATATTTTGCAGACTTCCTTTAAAATATCCAGGTAGAAAATCAATAAAGTGGCAGCGTGAGTATTAAGTTTTTTAGGTTCAAAATAATGCACGCCTGCATAATTTTTAGGGAAATCTATGCTTTTACAATTCACCGGCTCTCCCGTCTCAATGCTTGGCACCAGGATATCTTTCACCAGGGTGGTTTTCCCAATACCCGATTTTCCTGTTAAGGCAGAGATACCTCCAATAGGCAGGGATAATGAATCCCTTATCAAGGTATGCTTAGCTAGCTTACTAATACTAATGTGCTCTTTCCCCTCTTTAAGTTCCACCGCTTGGATAGGCGCTTTCAGAAATGGATGGCAATCGGCTTGTTGTAATAAACCTTCGGTGGTGCCTTCATAAGTGATATGTCCCCCTAACTTGCCGGCTTTTGGGCCAATCTGCACTATATGATCTGCTTCATGTATAATGGCTTTATTGTGTTCAATGACCACAACAGTATTTCCTTTTTCAATAAGTTCTTTTAGGATTTGAATCAGGTCCGGAATATTATCATTAGACAAACCAGCTGAAGGTTCATCTAACAAATAGGTAATTCCTTTAAGCGGACTGTTCAGCTGTTTGATCAGCTCTACCCTTTGATTTTCTCCACCGGAAAGTGTAGGCGATTTTCGGTTTAGTTGCAGGTGATCAATATGCAATTGCTTCGCTCTAAGAATAGTGTTAAATAAATGGGGTTCAATCCTGGCGAGCAGTTTTCCATTTACATCTTTTCCGGTGGAATTTTCGGCTAGCCACTGGCCAAGCGTTCCAAAATTCATTAATTTAATTTCGTGAATGGATTTTCCTGCTATTCGAAAAGCCAATCTTTCGGGCTTCAAACCACTTCCCTCACAATGGCTGCATTCTTTATCAGAAAAGAGTGCAGTCAGCTGACTTATATTTTTATTCTTCCGGGTTTTAAAATATTCGTCTTGTAAGTAGTGGTAGAGGCCTTCCCACTTCATACTTAAGGCTTGCGAACCTTCCCTTGTTTTTGTTTTATACAACCAGTTGGCTTTCCAAACTTTTTCACCTGCTCCGTTCAGTAATATTTCTTTCTGGGAGTCGCTCAGTTCTTTAAAAGGGGTTTCCAGAGTAAAACCATATTCTTTACCAACTTCCTTTAAGATTGCCATATGCTTTCCTGCCGGATCGCCGTAATATCCCACGACTTTATTGTGTGCAAAGAGTCCGTTAGAAATGCTTTTATTTTCATCCAGTACGAGTTTGTTGAGATCGGGCAGCAGTTCTTGTCCAAAGCCCTCACAAACCGCACATTTTCCTAATTCGTGGTTGTTTGAAAAATGACTGGCCGATAATTCCTGTCCTTCATACTGCGCCTTTCTGGAAAAGGCAAAGCGCAAGATCTTATCAATTCCCGTTTGTTTTGCAATATCCGAGCGCTGAGAATAGTTCTTCTGTTTACGAGTGATGCAAATAGTAGGAGTAAGCCCTTCAATATGATTAACCTCCAACTGAAAATTCACGCCCACTCTGGATTGCTGATAACTTGAAAACTGTTTGGTCATTTCCTGTAACCCGAACCCGTGCAGGGTATCAATTACCAATGAAGATTTCCCGGAACCGGAAATTCCGGTCACCACGGTTAATTGGTGCTTTGGCAAATCTAAGTTGAGATCTTTGAGAGAATGCGTACGCGCACCCTGGATGGAAATTTTATCCCTTTGCTGTACGGGCTCTTCTTTCACTTCGATGGGTTGAACCTCGAGCGCATTGTCCAATAAGGCATCACATTGAGATTGAAAAAGTGAATGGTTTTCAAAACAGATAATGCCCGCGGTTTGTTGCTTGAGTTGGTGCAATGCATCCAGCAACTGACTCACATTTTGTTGATGCAATCCTATACTGGGTTCTTCAAGTAGGAGGAGCGTCTTTTTTGATTTCCTGGCAAAATGTTTAGTGAGTTTAATACGCTGCGCTTCCCCACCGGATAAGGTATTGGAGGGCTGTCCCAGTTTGATATAGCCAAGTCCTAATTGCAGCATTAAAGACAGAATTTCTTTGATTTTCTTTTCCTCGGAAAAGAATTCATAAGCTTCTTCAATACTTAAGTTATAGAGATCTGCAATATTCTTTTCATTCCAATGAACACGAAGTACTTCTGGCTTAAAACGTTTGCCATTACAGGTAGGACAAACCTGGTTGATACTGCCAATTGCACTCATGGAGAGGGTGATTACGCCAGCTCCTTCACAGGCTTCACATCTACCGGTCTTGTTATTAAATGAAAAAGCTCCTTTGGATAAATTTGAAGTTTTCGCTTCAGTCGTTTTTGCGAGTAAATCCCTTATTTTATCTGCTAAGCCTGTATAAGTAGCCGGATTACTTCGGGGCGTTTTACCTATAGGTTGATCGTTTACAGTGAGAAGATTTAGATTTTCCTCCTCAGAAAATTGGGTGATGCTTTCCATAATTTGAGGCGTTTTGCGGCTCACCGCTGTTAGCTCCATTTTGCCGGGTTGAAAGGATTCAGCCAACACCTTTTTTGGTTGGTTTTTAGATGTTTTATCATTCCCGGCTTCCTTCAATGCCGATAAAGTTGGGCTGTTTAGGTCTTTTGTATTTAGAAAGTTTTCGATGGGCCCGTTAAAAACCACTTCACCGCCATGTATGCCTGCTTCTGGGCCTAATTCTACTACCCAATCTGCCGACTTTATAAAATCTAAGTCGTGCTCCACCACCATAACCGTATTTCCTCTGCGAATGAGTCGGTTTAAAATATGAAGTAAATACTTTTGATAGTCTGCAGACAAACCGATAGAAGGTTCATCAAATACGTATAAAATACCTTGTAATTTACTATTTATCTGGTTAATGAGTTTGATCCGTTGCCCATCGCCAGAGGAAATTTCCATACTTGGCGTGCTTAGCCGGTATTCTTCCATACCCAGCCTAATCAGGTCATATAATTGAGTGCAGATCTTATCTGCCAAAACTTGCTCTCCGGCTGTGAATTGCTGAGACTTCAGTTTTTCATATAATTCGCTTAAGGAAAGCTCCATCCATTCTTGAAAATTGAGTCCTTTCCACTTATATTTTAAATGTTCTGTTTTAATACGGGCGCCTTTACAGCTTGGGCAAATTTTGGAACTGGCAAATTTTAAGATATTGGGATTTCTATCACGTCTTAAAATATCCTGCATAATAGGAAGCATTCCTTTATAGAATCCTTCTTCACGAGGCTTGGCTTTAATTCCTTTCCATCTAAGCCTGGATTCCAGCCCGTGTTTGCCAAAAAACACTTTGATACGGTCACTTCCGTTTAAGACCACGTCTTGTTGCTCCGCCGTGAGTTCCTTCCACGGTATATCTACATTAAAGCCGTGCGCCTCACACACCTTGTTTAATTCCTCTACGGTTATCTGGGAGTAAACTATATAGCCATTAGGAAGAGTAGTGGTTATAGCCCCTTCTCTAAGCGTTTTATTTTCATCCCCTACTAATTTATCAAGGTCGATATATTCTGCTTCTCCAATTCCACGACATACCTTACAGGCTCCTCTCGCGTGATTAAAAGAAAATAGCGACTTACTCATAGTTTCATTCGCAGAATACCGTGCAAATAAAATTCTGAATACAGAAGCAAGCTCAGAGAGTGTGCCAAAAGTAGTATTGATAGACTGGAAGCGTTTGGATTGTTCCACCTTAATTACCGGAGGAAGATCTTTTATGTCATCTACTTCAGCAGTAGGAATCAACTGACTATTTTGTTGATTGTAAGCAGGTAGGCTCTCTAAAAAATAGCGGTAACCTTCATTGGCGATAATGCCCATAGCCAGGGAAGATTTCCCTGAGCCGGATAGACCAGTCACCACAATCAATTGATTTTCAGGAATACTTAAATCAATATTTTTGAGATTATTCTGGTGGGCATTAACTATGTGCATAGGGGCTTTTCGTTTCTTTTTTATAAAAAAATAAATATAGAAAGATTATAACAGCTAAAAATGAATTTTAAGCGAAACAAAACAAGTATTTTATCTCTCTAGCGCCTAAAAATTACCGACAAAAGGTAAAAAGTGAAAATTCTAAAGTATTGGTGTATAACGGGGTGAAGCTATAATCTCAATTAAATTTGTGGACGTCGAAATAGCCGAAACCTTTTTCATTATCAACAGGTTTTAAGAGACTAGAACAATGGTTAATTAATGTGAATTTCCTTTTTTGCATCTATGTTTATAATATATTTATATAAAAAAAGGTATGTTCGGATTATTCAAGAAAAAGTCAGAAGTTGAAAAACTAGAAGCGAAATACAAAAAGCTTCTGGAAGAAGCTCATCAACTCTCTACTACTAATCGTAGTAAAAGTGATGAAAAAATGTTTGAAGCAAATGAGGTTTTAAAGCAAATCGATCAGATTAAAAAATCAGAAGAAGCTTAAATAATCATGTTTGATATTCAAATATATTTTTAGAAAATAGAAAGTCATTGTCCGATTATCGGAAGTTATCGTTTTACATTCAATAAAAAAGGGAAGCCTTTAGCTTCCCTTTTTTTATTTGAAATATTTTAATCTTTTGTTATTATCCACGGGTAAGCCATCCTCTTTTGCTTGCGGTGGCAATAGCATATGGAGTGATCCAAAATAACCCAAAGGTATAAAGGATACTATAGGAATACGCCCAGAAAGATTCCGATAAATTATATCTCTTAGCATAGAAGAGTACCGGGAAACTGGACCATATCAGAATACTGAATAAGGTTGAACTCAAGAATAAAATTGGATCCATAGAGATAAAGAAAAGCATCATCAGGATTGTTGGATAACTCATCACTAATTTCAATACCTGGTTGATGAACAGAAGTCGAGATCCGGCTTTAGAGCTTTCCCTGAAATCTGTGAAAACATATTTCGCCATCGAAATATTCTCACGAACGTTACTTCTTCCCCATCTGATAAACATTTTATAGAGTCCGGTGTATTTTTCGGGTACGTTGGTATAAGCGAAAGCATTTCTTTGAAAGAGTACGTGATAACCCTGTTTAAGAATCATATTGGTCATAGCACGGTCTTCGCCGATATCTGAAGCCTTGCCCATAAAGGTTTGGTTAATCCATTCTTCCAAACAGCCAAAAACAGCTTTTTTCCTGTAAGCAGCTAGCGCACCGGGTGTACATAACACCGATTCCAGGCTACTTTCCGCAGAACGAATAAATTCGAAACTAAGCACAAAACTCACATCCAGCATCTTAGGCAACATAGCCTTTTTCTCATTGTTTAGCACACGAATATTTCCTGCTACAGCGCCGCATTTTTCGTTAACCACAAAAGGACTTACAAGGTTACGCAGGGTGTCTTTAGTAACCTCAGAATCACTATCTACGGTCACAAGAACTTCTCCGGTACTCAAATTGAATCCGCGGTAAAGCGCGTGCCTTTTTCCTTTGTTTTCTGGTTGTTGGTAGATGCTCAATTGATCGCCAAGCTCCTTTTTAGCTTTTAGCATCCAATCCCAGGTGTCATCTTTACTTCCGTCATCTATGGCCAGAAGTTGTATTTTATGACTTGGATAATCACTTTTAGCAAGGCTTTTAAGGGTTGCCCAAACCTGTTTTCCTTCATTGTAAGCTGGAACTATTACCGTACAGGTTGGTAGCTCTTCATTGCTTACAGAATTAATTGGTTTATATCTAAGGTAGAGGTAAAGGTTATAGAAAAAGAATCCGGCTCTGAATAAAAGTAAAGAACCAGTAATTGCTAAAAATGCTAATTCCCAGGTTGAATCCAGGCCATTAAGATTATAGCGGTTAAAATCACCTTGCAAAATATATACGAGATATGCAGCACCAAAAAGCAAAGCCAGGCTACTTGCACGTACCATGATTCCTCTTAAATCTCTGGACTTATTCTTTTGATTCTTAATAGAAGATTTTTCAGTAGAAGAAAC
>DATFJA010000318.1:0-2458 GCA_035269545.1 Salegentibacter sp. | reverse complement strand
GCACGGACAGCTACAGGGACTTGGCGCTCACTGGGAGCTTTGGTTATTGCAAATGGGTGGAATGACCAATATGGAAGCTTTACAAGCAGCCACCATTAACGGTGCCGAATATATAGGAATGGGTAGCGAAATTGGATCTTTGGAAGAAGGCAAACTGGCCGACCTGATTGTTCTGGAGGAAAACCCTTTGGAAGATATTCGTAATTCTGAATCGGTTATTTACACGATGGTAAATGGTAGATTATATGACGCCGAAACAATGAACGAAATTGGAAATAACCCGAAAGAACGCGGCCAATTCTATTGGGAAGACAATAAATACAATGCAGCTTTCCCTTGGCACGAAAGTACCCAGAGCTTCACCGCTCCCGGTTGTACCTGCCATAGATTGACAAATTAAAAAACCAAAAATCACAAACTGGATAGTTAGATTTAAGTTCTTGCTTAAACAAACCGAATTTGGTAACTTTTAAAGCAAATTAACTATCCAGTTTCTATGCTGAAATATGAAATTTTATGAGAAGGGTTAAATTTGGAAAGCTTTTCACTCACAGAAAGATAGATGAAAGTATTATTCGTGAACATCTTGCGCTGGAAAGAACTAAGCTCGCCAATGAACGTACGTTGTTATCCTATACCCAAGCGGCCATGTATTTTCTGCTGGGGGGTCTGGCTTTAATTCAGCTAAAGGAATATGAAGAGATGCATTATATTGGCTACCTGGCCCTGGTCTTTTCTGTATTGTTCCTTACTACTGGTATTTGGCGATTCATCGTATTAAAAAATAAAATGAAGGATCTTTTAAAGGGCAAAATAGAGTCTTCAACTGAAGAGCAAGAAGAGCCTGAAAATAATTAATTAGTTTACTGATTTTCAGTGTTATATATTTTTTAGAAGCTTCAATTTTTAAAAACTTCAATTGCAAACATTCACACACTATTTTCTTCATTTTATAGCTATTGGTGCTATTGCCTGGTTCTACGATAAAAAGAACTGGAAGAGGAACTGGCTTATTTTACTCGCCACTATGGCTGTAGATCTGGACCATGTTTTTGCTACTCCTTTGTTTGATGCTATGCGCTGCGGAATTGGCTATCATCCTTTACACTCTAAACTTGCTATCCTCACCTACTTTTTGGGAATGATCTTTACTAAAAACAAAGTCCTAAAACTCATTTTTATCGGTCTTTTATTTCATATGTTCACCGACTTTATAGACTGCCTGTGGATATTTTCTAAATGCGGTGAATGCTATACTTCTTCTGAAATTTATAAGTGGTTTAACTGATCTTTTTCAATAAGAAAGCCTGAAAAACTGAATATTTAGGGTATATCCAGTTTTCAGGCATTGCTTAAGCAACAACTTAGGGATTTAGATTCTTGTTCTCTTCATCATTCAGCATTCTTGATTTTATAAGAAATCGATAACCGGTAGGAATATCCAACGAGAAACTGCCTCCCCTACCCTTAATGATATCTACGGTTAGGTGGGTGTGCTTCCAATACTCAAATTGGTCGTGGCTCATATAAAAGTTAACGCCACCAACTTCGCCAAGTAGAATATCATTGTCATCAATATAAAAATCCTCTTTAGGCAGCAACATGGGCGAAGACCCGTCGCAACAGCCACCACTTTGATGAAAAATCACCTCACCGTGCTGTTGCTTGAGTTCTTGCAGTAGTTTATCTGCCTCCGTAGTTATTTCTACCCGTTTATATTCCATTTCTAAAAGAATCCCAGTTTATTCTTATCATAAGAAATTAGCATATTCTTGCTTTGTCTATAATGGTTTAGCATCATTAAATGGTTTTCTCTCCCGAAACCAGATTTTTTATAACCTCCAAACGGTGCGTGAGCAGGATAGTCGTGATAGCAATTTACCCAAACCCGTCCGGCTTTTATTGCCCGTGGAATTCGATATAATTGATGGGCATCTCGTGTCCAAACCCCGGCACCAAGACCATACATCGTATCATTTGCAATTTCAATGGCTTCGGCTTCATCTTTAAATGTGCAAACCGCAACCACAGGTCCAAAAATCTCTTCCTGGAAAACCCTCATTTTATTATGGCCTTTTAAAATAGTTGGCTGAATGTAAAATCCGTTGGCTAAATCTCCATCAAGTTTTGCTGCACCACCGCCGGCTAAAACCTCGGCGCCTTCATCTTTTCCTATCTTAATATATTCCAGAATTTTCTGATGCTGATCACTGGAAGCCTGTGCCCCCATCATCGTCGATTCCTCAAACGGATTCCCCATTTTTATCGCTTTAGTGCGTTCAATTACCCTTTTAATGAATTCATCATAAATATCTTCCTGAATTAAAATCCTGGATGGAGCAGTACAAACTTCCCCTTGATTAAAAGCGAAAAGCACGGCCCCCTCAATACATTTATCAAGGAAAGCATCGTCGTGATCCATTATACTGTTGAAGAAAACATTGGGCGACTTCCCTCC
>DATFJA010000317.1:0-13391 GCA_035269545.1 Salegentibacter sp. | reverse complement strand
GCTGCAATTGACCAACACCTAGTATTTGCCAGCAGCATACCGCAACTTCGCGATCTAATTGCCGATTATGTAAATAAAAATACCTTAGCGAATGAAGCTTATTATAAGGACAGCGAAAAAAACCTGGCGCAAGAATCTTCTCTACTCATAGCCGGAAAACCTGCACAATTAAAAAATAAGTTAGCTAAGTCCGTTTCTAAAGAATTTAGTGCCGAAATGAAAAATCTAAATTTCGGCAAGCATAAACTGGCAATCCTGCAATTGGTAGAGGAAGACGATTTTGCCCATATACATGGTAGCTTTGAATCGCAGAACGAGCAAAACACTTCAAATAATAAAACCGAAGAAATGCTTTCGGTAAGCCTGGAAGCCGAATTATTTACCGAGCCGGTTTTGGTGAAAAACCACCTAAATAACCAAATGGATATCGCGGTTCAGGATATAAATAATACCCTTTACCTTATCTCTAATAAAGGGACAATCTTCTGGAAGAAAAAACTTAAAGGCCAGATCTTAGGAAAAATCCAACAGGTAGACCTTTTCAAAAACGGAAAATTTCAGCTCGCTTTTGCCACTCCATATTCCATAGAAGTTTTAGATAGAAATGGGAATACCGTAAAACCCTTTCCGCTTAAATTCAATGATGAAATCACGCAACCCTTATCGTTGTTTGATTATGACAACAACCGGAAATACCGCTTTTTGGTCACTCAAAAAGACGAAGTTTTTATGTATGATAAAAAAGGGAAAAGTGTAAAAGGATTTGATTTTAGAAGAACCAATTCTGAAATTCTACAGGCGCCAAAACATTTAAGAATTACTAATAAAGATTACATAGTATTTCCTGAAAAATCTGGCAAGCTAAATATTCTGAGCCGGCAGGGAGAGCACCGGGTAAAAGTAAAAGAGAGCATAGATTTTTCTGAAAATGAATGGTAAGAGTTTGAAAATGATTTTGTCTCTACTAATGCAGAAGGAAATCTTGTAAAAGTGACGCAAAACGGGTCAGTAAATATGGAAAAGACCAATTTCAGCGAGAATCACAGCATTACTGCAAGACCTAATTTACTGGTTAGTCTCTCAGAAAACATTTTAAAAATAAAAGGAAAAGAATTAAATCTGGATTATGGACTTTACACCGAACCGGAAATCTTTTATGTAAACGATAAATATTACATCAGTTTAACCGATCTGCAAACACAGAAAGTATTTGTATTTGACAGCAATGCAGAACTCCTTCCCGGTTTCCCAGTGTATGGAACTTCGGGAATTAATTTAAACAATGCAGATATAGATCAACGTCCTGAATTTGTAGTAAAAGGAGGTGACAAAGAGATTTTGATGTATAAGCACTAATTGAATTCTGCTTCAAACAATTCAGCAAAATGTTCTAAAACCTTCTCCTGGACTTCAGCTAAAGGAATTTCCTTTTTTCCGAGTTCTACATTTAAAGAAGTAACCGCTTTGCCTTCTATTCCGCAGGGAATGATATGGTCAAAATAGCCTAGATCAGCATTTACATTTAGTGCGAAACCATGCATAGTTACCCAGCGACTGGCGCGAACGCCCATAGCACAAATCTTTCGGGCAAAAGGAGTTCCCACATCAAGCCAAACCCCTGTTTCTCCTTTACTTCGTTCTGCTTTTAGACCATAATCGGCAAGCGTAAGAATTATTGTTTCTTCCAGGAACCGGAGATATTTATGAATGTCGGTAAAAAAATTATCCAGATCCAGAATTGGATAGCCTACCAATTGCCCAGGCCCGTGGTAGGTAATATCACCACCGCGATTAATTTTATAATAGGTCGCCTGCTTTTTCTCTAAATCGGCTTCAGAAATAAGCAAATTCTTTATATCGCCGCTTTTACCCAAAGTATACACGTGCGGATGTTCTACCATTAAAAGGTAATTGGGGGTGGTTTCATTTAAATTCTGCCTTCTGTTCTTAATCTTAATATCCAGAATTTCTTTAAAAAGACTTTCCTGGTAATCCCAGGTCTCTTTGTAATCTTTATATCCTAAATTCTGTAAATCTATCTTCTTGTTCATACACCTTTTCCTGGATTATTCAGAATAATTAGTGCCGCGATCACGCCCGGGATCCATCCCAAAATAGTAAGGATCAAAACGATTAAAATAGAACCACAACCACGATCGTAAACCGCCAGCGGAGGAAATAAAACAGAAAGAATAACACGCCAAACACTCATTTATCTAAAGCTATTACCAATTTATACCGCAAAGATAAGATTATAAATAGAGAAAACTTATTTCATAAAGAAGTGCATTTTTATCCTCCAAATATTATCAAAAATTCAGGTTTATATCCCATTGGTTGGTAGCCACATAGTCACTATATTTGCACTCGCTTTGCAAAAAGTAGAAAGACTGTTTGAAAAGTCTCATTTCGTCAAACTGAACTTGTTTCAGCTTCTATCATGTTTTTGACTTTCAAAAACTTAGATTCTGAAATAATCCCGAAACATCGGTACAGAATGACGCTTAAAAACTTTACAGACAGCATTTTGGATTAAAAATTATTTCATAATTCCGAGGGAAGCCTTGGAAATTCAAACCCCTTAGGAGGGATACATCAAATTACGAGTATGCAATTATCTGAACAGGAAATAGTAAGAAGAGAGAAGCTTTCTGCATTAAGAAAAGCAGGTATTAACCCGTATCCGGCAGATTTATTCCCGGTGAAAGATACCAGCAAAGACATTAAGGAAAACTTTGAAGAGGGAAAGAAAGTGGTGATAGCCGGGAGGTTAATGTCTCGCCGTATTCAGGGAAAAGCCTCTTTTGCCGAAATACAGGATTCTAAAGGAAAGCTACAGGTTTATTTTAACCGTGACGAAATTTGTACCGGGGAAGATAAAAGCAAATACAATGATGTATATAAAAAGTTGCTGGATATAGGCGATTTTATAGGAATTGAAGGCGAACTTTTCAAAACCCAGGTTGGGGAAATGACAGTGATGGTTAAAGATTTCACTTTACTGAGCAAATCTATTCGTCCTTTGCCACTTCCTAAAACCGATAAAGAAGGAAATACCTACGATGGCTTCACCGATCCAGAACATCGTTATCGCCAGCGATATGCCGATTTGGCTGTAAATCCAAAAGTGAAAGAGATCTTCGTAAAGCGTACGAAATTGTTCAACGCAATGCGAAATTTCTTTAATGAAAGAGAATATTTTGAGGTAGAAACACCAATTTTACAATCTATTCCCGGTGGTGCTGCAGCAAGACCATTTATTACTCACCATAATGCATTAGATATTCCGCTTTATTTAAGAATTGCTAATGAGTTATACCTGAAAAGACTAATTGTTGGCGGATTTGATGGTGTATATGAATTCTCGAAAAACTTCAGAAATGAAGGAATGGACAGAACTCATAACCCGGAATTCACAGCGATGGAAATCTATGTAGCTTATAAAGATTATAATTGGATGATGGATTTCACCGAAAAGCTGCTGGAACATTGTGCACTCGCTGTAAACAAGACTACTGAAGCCGTTTTTGGAGAAAACAAGATCGACTTTAAAGCGCCATACAAACGCGTTACAATGACCGATTCTATCAAGGAATTTACCGGGTTTGATATTACCGGAAAATCTGAAGCTGAGATTAGAAAAGCAGCGGAAGATATGGGTATTGAAGTTGACGAAACTATGGGGAAAGGAAAACTTATAGACGAGATTTTTGGTGAAAAATGCGAAGGAAATTATATCCAACCAACCTTTATTACCGATTATCCAAAGGAAATGAGTCCGCTTTGTAAAGAACATCGCGAAAATCCTGAACTAACCGAACGTTTTGAATTAATGGTTTGCGGAAAAGAAATCGCGAATGCATATTCTGAATTAAATGACCCTATAGACCAGCGCGAGCGTTTTGAAGAGCAACTAAAGCTAGCCAAAAAAGGAGATGATGAGGCTACTGAATTTATAGACCAGGATTTCTTAAGAGCCCTGGAATATGGAATGCCACCAACATCTGGATTAGGAATAGGAATGGACCGTTTAATTATGTTCTTAACCAACAATCAATCAATCCAGGAGGTTTTATTCTTCCCGCAAATGAAGCCGGAGAAAAAAGCGGTAGAATTAAGCGAAGATGAAAAAGCTGTTTTTGATCTGCTAAAAGATGATGTAATCCAGGAGCTGGATACCATAAAAAGCAAGTCTGGATTGAGTAATAAAAAATGGGACAAAACATTGAAATCACTAAGAAAACATAAGATGATAGATGTTTTTAAGGATGATGAAACTATGAAGATAAAAGCGGTTTAAAGTTCAAAAAGTGTTTATAGTTTAAATAAACAATAGTTAAAATATGACTTTTTTAACTTCCTCTTTAAACCTTTTAAAGATAAACGAGTCAAAAGATCACCAAATGGTGGTCTTTTTTCATTTTATAGCTTTCGCTTCAGAAAATCTATCATTTCAAATTAATCACACAAACCAAAATTTAACTTTATGACTAAACGATTTACGCATAAGCTATTCTTAGTAGCCTTATCGGTTTCGGTTTCCAGTTGTGCGGTTTTTCAGCCTGAAAAATCTTCGGCTGATGCCTCTAAAAAAGAAACCTCAAAAAAGAATGGTGACCTGGAACCCTACACCAAAGTAATTACTAAGGATGCCAAAAGCGACGAAGGTTTATTCACCGTTCACCGGGTAGACGATAAATATTTCTACGAAATTCCAGATAGCCTTTTTAACCGTGAAATGCTTACCGTAACAAGGATCGCTAAAACCGCCACTGGAATTGGTTTTGGTGGTGGTAAACAAAACACTCAGGTTCACCGCTGGCAGAAAAAAGACGGCCATGTACTTTTAAGAGTTGTTTCTCACGAGATATATGCTGCAGATTCACTGCCTGTGCACCAAGCAGTAGTTAATTCTAATTTTGAACCAGTTTTACAGCGTTTTCCGGTTAAAACAGTGGGAAAAGATTCTGTTAACAAAACTACCGTAATCGAAGTAACAGATCTTTACACAAAAGATGTAAAGGCACTTGGTTTAAGAGATGGTTCAAGAAAACGATACAAGGTTTCGCGTTTAGACGATAGTCGTTCATATATAGATACAATTCGTAGCTATCCAGAAAATATCGAGGTTAGACACGTAAAAACTTATAATGCAGGTAACCCGCCTTCTAATGAAAGCACAGGTTCAATTTCTTTAGAATTCAGCAATTCTATGATCTTACTTCCTAAGGAACCTATGGAAAGAAGATATTATGACCAACGGGTAGGATGGTTTACCACAGACCAGGTTGATTATGGACTCGAGGCACAAAAAAGTGAAACCGTAGAATATCTCGATAGGTGGAGACTTGAAGTGCGCGAAGAGGATATGGAGAAGTTTAATAACGGTGAACTGGTAGAGCCCAAAGAACCAATTGTATATTATATAGACCGTGCCACTCCAGAAAAATGGATACCCTATATTAAACAAGGTATTGAAGACTGGCAGGTTGCTTTTGAAGCAGCAGGTTTTAAAAATGCAATTATTGCCAAAGATCCGCCAAGTAAGGAGGAAGATCCAGATTGGAGCCCGGAAGATGTTAGATACTCCGTAGTACGCTACCTGGCTTCCCCAATTCCGAACGCAAATGGACCACACGTTAGCGATCCACGTTCTGGAGAGATCCTAGAGTCAGATATCAATTGGTATCACAATGTAATGACCTTACTTAGAAACTGGTTCTTTGTACAAACTGCAGCTATTAACGAAGATGCACGTGGAGCAGAGTTTGAAGATGAAGTGATGGGCAGGTTAATTAGATTTGTTTCTTCTCACGAAGTTGGACATACTTTAGGTCTTCCGCATAACATGGGAAGCAGTGATGCTTATCCTGTAGAAAGCCTGAGAGATCCTAAATTCACTAAACTATATGGTACCGCTCCTTCTATAATGGACTACGCACGTTTTAACTACGTGGCTCAGCCTGAAGATGGTGATGTAGCATTGATGCCGGAAATTGGCCCATATGATAAATATGCCATAAAATGGGGTTATAAGCCGATCCCGGATAAAAATCCTATTGAAGAAAAAGAAGTTTTAGACCAGTGGATACTTGAAAAAGCAGGTGATCCAAAATTTAGATTTGGTAAACAGCAGAGTGGTGGTGTGATAGACCCGAGTTCACAAACTGAAGACCTTGGAGATGATGCGATGCTAGCAAGTAAATATGGTATTAAAAATCTTAAAAGAATACTTCCAAAGCTTATTGAATGGACTAGTAAGCCAGGAGAAAATTATGATGATCTGGAAGATCTTTACGGACAGGTACTCTCTCAGTACAATCGTTATATGGGGCACGTTACTGCCAATATTGGTGGTATATATGAAAATTACAAAACTTCCGATCAGGAAGGAGCAGTTTATACCCATGTAAGTGCCGAAGAACAAAAAAGAGCCATGGAGTTTCTTCATGAGAATCTTTTCGAAACCCCGGAGTGGCTACTCAATCAAGACATCTTCAATAAAATTGAATATGACGGTAGCATCGAAAGGGTAAGAACCCTGCAGGAAAGAACTCTAAAAAATCTTATGGATTTTGGAAGGATGGCCAGATTAATGCAAAACGAAGAAATCAATGATAATGAAGCTTATAGTTTGCTGGATATGATGACCGATGTTAGAACCGGAATTTGGAGCGAACTTTCTTCTGGGCAAAACATAGATCGTTACCGTAGAAATCTACAACGTGCTTACATTCAACGAATGGAACATTTAATGACCGAAGAACAGGCACCTGTTCCTTCCCAATACAGACGTTGGATTACCAGATCTGACATTGATGTAGCACAAAGCGATATTCGCCCTGTAGTAAGAGGAGAGCTTAAAACCCTCCGAAATCAAATTAGAAGAGCTTCTAATCGTGGAGATCGTTTAACGAGATACCACCTTCAGGACGCTTTAGAAAGAATAGATTTAATTCTAAACCCCATCAAATAAGCCTAACATTTTTTTCGATTTGTTAGTATTTGGAACCACCGTCCCTACACGGTGGTTTTTTTTATGCTTTAAATTAAACCTTTCCACATTTACAAAGTCTTATTATAAAAGTCTTTTTTAATTGCTATGAAAAAGAATTTTTAGTAGCTAAAAATCAAAAATTTTGGATTGATTAGTTTAGTTTGTTTGAATTTTGAAATGAGAGCAGTAACAGGAGAACCGAAAATCTAAGTATATAACTGTACCAAATAAAGTTGTCCTTTTCCCTGCTCTCTTTTTACAAACTAAAAAACCTCCACACCCAACCTCCGGCAAGCCAGAAATAGCAAACAAGAACGAGAGATTTTAAGCTGATTTCATACAACTGACTTTCAATCGCTACCTTCTTCATATTCATCATATTTTTCGCATATAAAACCGCCATCCATAATATCAAAATCGCTTCAAAACCACCAGATTCTTTGTAATCGCAACCCATATTCTCTAAAACTTCCAGATAACTTATAAAAAAATGCTAATAATAGTATGATTTAACTTTATCTAAAGAATTTTAAAAAGTGCATGGGATATATTAGAGGGAACCAAAAAATTATAATTATGTTGAAGAGTAATATATTTAAGTTCTTACTAATTGCATTTTTCACCTTTTCAGTCACTTCCTGTGGAGATGAACAATCTGACAAACTAGAAGATCAACTTGAAGAAAGGTCAGACGAACTTGAAGATAGATCTGACGATCTTGAGGATGCAGCAGATGATTTAGAGGATGCTACTGATGAAATGGAAGATGCCATGGAAGAATTTGAAGACGCTTTAGAAGAGCTAGACGATCCTGAACAGAGAGAGAGAATTAGAGAACGTGTAAATAAAATGATCGATGATATGAACGCAAGACAGATGTAGAATCAATCATTTCAGAATATAAAAAAACCAGGGAAGTAAATAACTTTCCTGGTTTTTTTAATCTTTGTAACGAAAACCTATATAGGTTTACTGTTAATATACCTCCTATAAAATAAAGAATTTGACGATTATGCCTCCCGCAAGCCAGAAATAGCAAACAAACGCAATATATTTCAAGCTAGTTTCCAGCAACTGACTTTTAGGTGCCATTTCCTTCATATGCATCACATCTTTCCTTTTGTAAAAACCAAGATATATCAATACTCCTGAAATTGCTAAAAAGAGTAGATTGAGCCAGAAGGTGTAATCTATTTTAAAATGATCTGTATCAGTGATTTTCACTGAATTTGGATCTGGTAATAAATTGAAAAGATTAAAACCATAATGCAGCAATAAAGAGGTCCCTATAAGAGCCGTGAATAAGAGAAAAAGTATAAATAAAGACATTTTCCAGCCATAATATTTAGCATTGATCCTTAAGACCGGGAACACCACCAAATCGCTAAAAATAAAAGCCATTACTCCCGCAAAACTGACTCCTTTTCCGAAGAGTAGAGCCGCCAAAGGAATATTTCCCATAGAACCTATAAAGGTTAAAAAAGCGGCAATTGGCCCTACAATAATATGCTCAAGAATGGTGAAAAAGCCAAAATTTGTATTTCCTCCTCCTGTATTTATAAATAAGGTCTGAAAAAAAGAATCCGGAACAAACGCCGCTACTACCCCGGCAATAGTAAAACCGAGGGTTACGTCTTTCCAAACCATTTTCCACTCCATTGCGTATTGTTTAGAAACTTTAGCCCAACTGGTTTCTGATTTCATTTTTTTCTTCCAGGATTTTTCGGAATCTTCATCATCCTCATCCTTTTCATCAAGGCGTTTTCTAGCCTTTTTAATCATTTCTTTAGGATTAATGATCCTAATGAGCACCCAACTGATAAGGATAAGTAGTATTCCTCCAATATACTCACCTACTACAAATTGCCAACCTAGAAATATGGCAATTAAGATCCCCAACTCTATAACAAGGTTGGTAGAAGCAAGTAAAAATGCAATAGAGGAAGCAAAACTAGCGCCTTTTTTGAACAAACTTTTAGTAGAAGCTAAGGCCGAAAAACTACAGGAACTACTTATAAACCCAAAGAAAGTTCCCAGTAGCAAACTTTTAGATTCATCTTTACCCATTGTACGCTGCATTCGCTTTTCGGTAACAAATATTTGTATTCCACTACTTATTACGTATCCTAAGATAAAAGCCCACAAAGCCATCCAGAAAAATCCGGCGCTGGTGTAGGCAGCTTCTCCCCATTTACTTAAAAAGTCCTGCATTTCCTTAAATTTTTGATTGATTTAAAGTTAATCCAATTTTGTATTTTTTAACCTAAGCGCATTTGCAATTACCGAAACCGAACTGAAACTCATTGCTAAAGCGGCGATCATTGGTGAAAGCAAAAGCCCAAAAAACGGATATAGAACTCCCGCTGCAATTGGAACTCCTACGGTATTATAGATCAAGGCGAAAAATAGGTTTTGTTTAATATTCCTCATTACATTTTCACTAAGTTTTATGGCTTTAAGAACGCCTTTCAAGTCACCTTTCACCAAAGTGACCTCAGCGCTTTCAATAGCCACATCGGTTCCAGTGCCCATGGCGATACCAATATCGGCCTGAGCAAGCGCCGGAGCATCATTGATCCCATCACCGGCCATTGCTACTTTTCTACCCTCAGCCTGAAGTCTTTTCACTTCATCCATTTTATTCTGGGGTACCATTCCAGCTTTAAAATCGGCGAGATCCAGTTCTTTAGCTACGGCTCCGGCCGTTTTTTCGTTATCACCGGTAAGCATTACCACTTTAATCCCCTCTTCCTGAAGTTCGATTAATGCTTCCCTACTGGTTTCTTTTATTTTATCTGAAATAGTCACAAAACCCGCCACTTTTCCATTGATCGATAAATAGGAAACAGTTTTTCCCTGTTCCTGCTCTGCAGAAACTTTCATTTTAATATCTTCTGAAACTTCTACATTTTCAGCCTGCATTAATTTCTCATTTCCTAAAGCCAATTGTTTTGCTTCAAATTTTGCCTCTACCCCTTTTCCGGTAATTGAATTAAATTCTGAAGCTTCTCCATATTCTATCTTTTGAGTATCGGCATATTTAACGGTAGCCGTGGCTAATGGATGTTCACTTTGTACATTTACTGAGGCAATCAGGCGTGCGATTTCAGTTTCAGAATATTCAGAGGAAACCGAAACCACTTTTTCCACGGAAGGTTTTCCTTCTGTGATTGTACCTGTCTTATCAATAATTAAGGTATCGATTTCATTCATTTCCTCCAATGCCCGGGCATTCTTGATCAAAACTCCATTTTTGGCCCCTTTCCCTACTCCAACCATGACCGACATGGGTGTGGCAAGTCCCAAAGCACAAGGGCAGGCGATAATCAAAACGGCAATAGCGTTTACAAGGGCATACACATAAGCCGGTTCCGGCCCGTAAATAGCCCAGGCTATAAAAGTGATTACAGAAATAGCAACGACTATCGGTACGAAATATGCTGAAATTCGATCTGCCAATTTTTGAATAGGCGCCTGGGAACGACTGGCCTCATTTACCATTTTAATGATTTGAGCAAGCAGGGTTTCATCGCCTACCTTTTCAGCAATCATTGTAAAACTCTGATTCCCGTTTATGGTACCTGAGCTTACTTTATCGCCTTCACTTTTATCGACCGGGATAGGTTCTCCAGTGATCATGGCTTCATCAATGCTGGATTTCCCTTTTTGGATCTTTCCGTCTACTGGAATTTTATCCCCGGGTTTTACTCTTAACACATCTCCCTTTTGAATCTTATCTACAGCAATGGTTTCTTCTTTACCATCTACAAGCCTTACCGCGGTATTGGGAGCTAGTTTTAATAGTTCTTTAATTGCCGAATTTGTTCTGCTATGAGCACGAGCCTCCAGAACCTGTCCCATTAAGACCAGTGTTAGAATCACCGTGGCAGCCTCAAAATAGACGTGCACAGTACCCACTTCGGTCTTAAATTGGGGAGGGAAAAAATCAGGGAATATTAATCCGAAAACACTAAAAATCCAGGCTACCCCGGCACCAATGCCGATAAGCGTAAACATATTGAGGTTCCAGGTTTTTATAGATCTATATGCTCTTTCAAAAAACATCCAGGTAGCATAAAAAACTACCGGGAGGGAGAGCCCAAATTGCACCCAGTTCCAAAACTTCATACCAGCCATATCGTAAAGGGGATTGTCTGGTATCATCTCAGACATTGCAATCAGGAAGATGGGTAAAGTAAAAGCAACTGCAACCCAAAATTTTCGCAGTAATTTTTTATAGCCTTTCTCTTCAGCCGATTCTTCCGGCTCCATAGGAATCAGGTCCATGCCGCAAATGGGACAATCACCCGGTTCATCTTTAACAACTTCAGAATGCATAGGGCAAGTGAATTGTACCGGTTTTGCAGAAGTAGTCACCTCTTCAACCAGATCCATACCACATACGGGGCAATCTCTGTGCTTATCGTAAGTTTTATCGCCTTCACAATGCATTGGGCAATAAAAAACGCCTGTGCCCTCCCCTTTAGGTTTCTTCTTGTTTGGTTTTACTTCTTCTCCGGGTTCGTGAATTTGATAATGTCCTCCATCATCTTGTAGAGCCTGCTGAAGTTTTTTCAAAGGGATATTCTCTTTAGAAAAAATCTCAGCTTGAGCCTTTTCAAGATCTACTTTTGCCCTTTCTACTCCTTCAACTTTATTAAGTGTTCCTTGCACATGAGCGCTACAACCTTTGCAGGTCATTCCACTTACAGAATAAATTTGAGGAACCTCCTCTGCCAAATAGATCTCATAATTACTATCTTCAAGTGCAGCCTGAAATTTTTCCAGTTTAATATGTTCTTCCATCTCGATCTCAGCATTAGCCTTTTCGAGATCTACATTTGCCTTGGTAACGCCTTTTACCTGATTTAGAGTATTTTCTACATGAGTTCTGCACCCATTGCAGGTCATTCCGGTTATTTTATAGGTACGCTGTATAGGTTCTTCTGAAGAATGTTCAGGATTTCCAGGTACCATGATATGGTAATTACCACCAGCCTGCTGAAGAGCTGCTTGAAATTTTTCAATTCCGATATGCTCATCCATAGTGATCTCAGCTTCCGACTTCTCCAGATTAACCGATGCATTCTTAACCCCATTCACTTCCGATAGTGTTTTCTCTATATGAGTTCTGCACCCATTGCAGGTCATTCCGGTTATTTTATATGTATTTTTCATTTTGTTATCCCTTAATTCTAAAAAGCGAAGATAATCATTGCTCTAGTAGCAAAATTTCGATATTCGGGAGAATCCTTTCAATTGGAAAGAAAAAAGCCCGGAATAATTCCGAGCTCTATTAATTTACGCCAAATAGGCTTCACATGCACTTACACATTCTTTGCAAGCTTCAGCACAATCTTTACAGTGTTGATGATCGTGTTTAGAACATTCATCTGCACAAGACTGACATACTTTTTTACAATATTCAACCAGTCCTTCCACATCATTGTATTTTATCGCTAAAACCTGATTTAACGCAGCACAGACTTCAGCACAAACTCTATCGGTTCTAATGCAATCTTTCATCATTTTTACATTGTCTTCATCCAGACAGGCATCAGCACAATAGTTGCAATGGTTAATACAATTTCCTAAAGCTGCAATCAACTTCTCGTTTCTCATAATTTATTGATTTTTATTGGTTTATATTCAATATAGTTATGAATTACAATAATGGGATTTAAAATTTTGCTAAGATCTTTAAGTTTTATACATTTTTAACTTTACGACAATATTATTAAGAATTTTTAGTATCAATATCTTCCCAATTCCATCCATCCTGATGGATAAGAGTGTAGAAAAATCGTCGAAATTCAAATTCTTTTGATAGTCCTTCACTATCCTCTTCAACTAAGCTTTCTTCTATTAGTTTACGAATATCTGCAGCTGGCGGGTCATTATCCATTAAACTAATATGAGTTACTTCAGAGATCGTCTCAAAATAATTCTCAAATGCGATAATCAAGGGTTTCAGCTCCTGTTCCGGTGGACGATCTACCTGCCTGATTTTATCGGTAAGTATGTTTAGTGCTTCGTATAACCTCGCCAATTGCAAAATCACGTTATTTTTCACTTTATTATTATGGAAATAGTGAATTACCGGATAAGCTCTATGCTGCTGACTGTACTTAATTATGGAATTGCTTATGCCGTCCAGTTTACTTGTAAGACGATTGAAATCTTTTCCGTTCCATGCATTCAATACAATCTCCTGTGGATTGCTACCCAAAGTACTTAAACTAATATGAGTTACTTCAGAGATCGTCTCAAAATAATTCTCAAATGCAATAATTAAGGGTTTCAGCTCCTGTTCTGGCGGGCGATCTACCTGCCTGATTTTAGCGGTAAGTATGTTTAGTGCTTCGTATAACCTCGCCAATTGCAAAATCACGTT
>DATFJA010000316.1:0-2739 GCA_035269545.1 Salegentibacter sp. | reverse complement strand
TCATCAATCCTGCTGGTGTATCGATTTGATAATCTTTCTTGGAAAGTAAAGAATGAAAGTATTATAAAGATTAGGCATTCATAACGATCCTTAAACTAGATTAAAATGCGGAAATAGGTAATTCCATCGGGAAGACTTTTTATAAGATATATTTTTTTCGTTTACCTGATAATAGTCATTATTTCTCTCGTTCTTTCTTCCGAAGTTTATACTCGTAAAATCAATAACGAAAACGTTTTCTTAAGATCGGTAATAAACAATCTGTAACTATGAAAAATACTGAAACTCTTGGTGATTTAGAAATAGCACAACGAGTAAAACTACGGCATATTTCAAACATCGCTGAAAAGGCGGGTTTGGACTCTAAGGATATCGAAATGTATGGGAATTACAAAGCTAAAATCCCACTTGACAAGATCGATAAAGAAAAGATAAAACAATCAAACCTTATCCTAGTTTCTGCAATATCGCCAACGCCAGGAGGAGAAGGAAAAACTACAGTTTCAATAGGTCTTTCAGAAGCGCTTAACCGTTTAGGAAAAAAAACCACCGTGGTGCTAAGAGAGCCTTCTTTAGGTCCTGTTTTCGGGATTAAAGGTGGCGCTACGGGAGGTGGCTTTTCACAAGTGCTACCTATGGAAGATATTAACCTGCACTTTACGGGAGATTTTTCTGCAGTTGAAAAGGCACATAATCTTTTGGCAGCGATTGTAGATAATAATCTTCAGAGTAAAAAGAGGAGTTTGGGAATTGATGCACGTACAGTTTCCCTTAAAAGAGTGATGGACGTAAATGACAGGGCACTTAGAAATATAGTTATTGGTCTGGGTGGTACTGGATCGGGAATTCCGAGGGAAAGCGGTTTTGATATAACAGCGGCTTCAGAAATTATGGCCATTATGTGCCTTGCAGAAGACCTTTCAGATCTTAAAAGAAGGCTGGGTAATATTTTTATCGGCTATACTTTCGATAAAAAACCTGTCTTCGCTCGAGATTTAAATGCAGAAGGGGCAATGACCGCACTTTTAAAAGAAGCAATTAAACCTAACCTGGTACAGACCATTGAAGGAAATCCAGCTATTATTCATTTAGGTCCTTTTGCTAATATTGCGCAGGGTACCAACTCGGTGATTGCTACTAGAATGGGCATGAGCCTTTCAGATTATACCGTTACCGAAGCCGGATTTGGTTTTGACCTGGGGGCAGAAAAGTTCCTCAATATCAAATGCCAAAGTGCCGAGCTTTCTCCAAAAGCCGTAGTGATTACAACTACTATTCGCGCCTTAAAATATCACGGAGGTGCCAAACTGAGCAGTTTAACCATTCCTGATGTAGAATCCTTGAAAAAAGGTCTCCCAAACCTGGAAAAACACCTGGAAAATTCTAAAGTATTCAATTTGACCCCAGTTATTGCGATCAATAGATTTATTTCAGACAGTGAAGAGGAAATACAGATTATTAAAGATCTTGCAGATGAATTAGGAGTAAAAGTAGCTCTTGCCGATGGTTGGGCCAGAGGGGGAGAAGGTGCTTTAGATCTTGCTCAAAAAGTTATTGAAGTAGTTGAAGGTGCTAAAGAACAGTTTTCTCCCCTATACGAATGGGACTCGGCAGTAATCACGAAAATTGAAAGCATTGCCAAAAAGATCTATGGCGCTGAAAAAGTTGAATTTGGACCGAAAGCCAAAAAAGATCTTAAGAAGATTCATGACCTGGGAATGGAAAACCTACCGGTGTGCATTGCCAAGACTCAAAAATCTCTTTCAGATGATCCTTCTCTTTTAGGAAGACCTGAAGGCTTTACACTTAGTGTCAGGGAGATTGAAATAGCTTCAGGTGCAGGATTCTTGATCCCAATCACAGGAGATATGATGCGTATGCCGGGATTGCCTGGTGTACCTGCTTCAGAAAGAATTGATATTGATGCGGAAGGAAATATTTCGGGACTAATCTAAAGAGTAAAATTTTTAATTTTAGCTATAGAAATTTTTTTATCAATTCGATCAATTCACAAAAACCAATTTTTTTTAATGATTATGACGTATCAATATTTAAAGAAATATCAAAAATAAAATTAGAAGCATATTCTGCGGTAACATAGCGTACCGCAGAATATTCTTACTATATTTTGAAAAATTTCTACCTTCCTCTGTATCTTTATAATCGTTTTTAATTAACCAATCTTCCACACCAATGAAAAAACTATATTTTTTCCTGATGCTTTCGGGATTATGTCTTTCTGCAACAGCCCAAACAATAACTCCTGAAAAACTGTGGGAACTTGAACGAGTTTCTCCCATAGGTCTAACCAATGATGGTGAGCAGGTTTTATTTTCCAGCAGTTCTTACGATATAGATGCTAACACCAGCAATTCTAAAACTTTCGTGCTTCCGCTTAAAGGAGGGGAACCTACTCAAATAAAATCCTATGACAGTATTTATACAGATCCTAAGGTATCTCCTTCAGGCGATTATAAAATAATTTCAAAAGAAGTAAAAGTTGAACCGGTTAGCGGAGAGGATTTTTATCCTGAAATGAAAAAGTCTGATGTTTATATTTATGACGACCTTAACTACAGGCACTGGGATACCTGGGAAGACGGTAAATACAGCCATTTATTTATAAAAGACCTTTCTTCTGGAGAAGAATGGGATATTATGGAAGGAGAACCTCACGATACTCCTTTACAACCATTTGGTGGTTCAGAAGATTATATCTGGAATAGTGATGGGAGTAAA
>DATFJA010000315.1:0-13274 GCA_035269545.1 Salegentibacter sp. | reverse complement strand
GCGGATCGTTAGATCCACCTTTCTTTGCCCCAAATCTACCATGAACTTAACCTACTTATGTTATGGTGATTCTAAAGTATAACGAAAAAACCTTGCTTACAACTTTTTTAGACCAAGGGCATATTTAGTTGTTAAAGTCTTGAAAATCAAAAATTTATGTAAGAAATAAGATTTTTTCTGTGAGTTTTTTTGCCGGTAGTATTTTTGAAGATAGCGTTTTAAAATTCGAGATAGGTTTTTTGCTAAAATAAAAAAAGGCGGATCGTTAGATCCACCTTTCTTTGCCCCAAATCTACCATGAACTTAACCTACTTATGTTATGGTGATTCTAAAGTATAACGAAAAAACCTTGCTTACAACTTTTTTAGACCAAAGGCATATTTAGTTGTTAAAGTCTTGAAAATCAAAAATTGATGTAAGATATTTTTGATTTTATTTATAATTTCTTTGAATAATTTTTCTTTTGAAGAGTTTCAAATCCGTATAAAAATAAAAAAAGGCAGATCTTAGATCCACCTTTTTTTGCCCCAAATCTACCATGAACTTAACCTACTTATGTTTATGGTTCTGCTAAAGTATGTAAACTTCGTCCTGCTAAAAATCATTTTAGACGAATGGCAGAAAAACTTGTTTAAATGCACTTAGTAAGCTCTACCTTCGTTTCCTTCATAAAAATTAATAAAAGCTCTATTCACCACGCGATTACCCCCAAAGGTTGGATAGTTACCCGTAAAATACCAGTCCCCCAGGTTTTTGGGACAGGCTTTATGCAAATTATCTACGGTCTGGTAAATCACTTTTACATCTGCCTTAACGTCGGTGTCGCAAAGCAATTCTGAAATTTTATCTGAGATCTGCTTATCAGTAAAAGGCTCGTAGATTTCTTTGACGAAATTTTTCACTTCTTCATCGGCAAGATCTACCTGTAGTTTACATTTCTCGTAAACCTTCTCTACTATGTCATATTGGTTATTATCTTTTAAAAGCTCCAGGGCTGCATTAAAAGCAACAAGACCTTCCAGTCGCGCCATATCTATCCCATAGCAATCTGGATAACGAATTTGTGGCGCCGAAGAAACCACTACAATTTGTTTTGGGTTTAACCTGTCCATCATTTTTATGATGCTTTTCTTCAAAGTGGTACCCCTAACAATACTATCATCTATTATTACCAGGCTGTCTTCTGGTTTAACCACCCCATAGGTTACATCATAAACGTGGGCAACAAGGTCGTCCCGACTGCTATCTTCAGTAATAAAGGTTCTAAGCTTAACGTCTTTGATCGCAATTTTTTCGGTGCGTAACCTGTGAGCCAGTATTTCCTGAAGTCTCGCATCAGTCAATGTTTCTTTTTCGGCTAGAATTGCATCGTTTTTCTGTTTATTTAGTTCATCCTGTGCTGCTTCCACCATTCCGTAGAAACTTGTTTCTGCAGTATTCGGAATAAAGGAAAAAACTGTGTTTACGGTGTCGTGGTCTATAGATTTTAATACTTCAGGCATCAATAAGCGCCCAAGCATTTTACGTTCTTTATAGATTTCCGCATCACTTCCGCGGGAAAAATAAATACGCTCAAAAGAACAGGCTTTTCGTTCTAAGGGTTCAAGGATTTCTTTGATGTTTACCTCCCCGCTTTTCTTAGTAATAATAGCGTGTCCTGGCGGCAATTCATGCACATCATCAAAATCTACATTGAAGGCAGTTTGAATAACAGGCCTTTCTGAAGCAACTACTACCACCTCATCATCTTTATAATAATATGCGGGCCGAATTCCTGATGGATCACGTAAAACAAAAGAATCTCCATGACCTAATAAACCGGCCATAGCGTACCCGCCATCCCAATTCTTAGAAGATTTTCTAAGAATTTTTGCAACATTTAATTTTTCAGCAATTATAGGTGACGCAGATACTTTTGAAAATCCTTGCTTTTTTAATTTTTTATAAAGTTTCTCTACTTCAGAATCCAGGAAATGGCCAATTTTTTCCATTACTGTAACGGTATCGGCTTTTTCTTTAGGGTGCTGCCCAAGTTCTACCAGGTTGTTAAAAAGCTGGTTTACATTGGTCATATTAAAATTCCCTGCAACAATAAGGTTACGGTGCATCCAGTTATTCTGCCTAAGAAAGGGGTGTACACTCTCTAAACTATTCTTACCAAAAGTCCCATAGCGAACGTGCCCAAGATACACTTCACCTACATAGGGAAGATTCTTTTTTTGCAAATCAACATTATCAGCATATTCAGGATTAGCTTTAATTTCGTCGTTAATTCTACCGTTAATCTGTTCAAAAATATCTTGAATTGGTTGGGCCGCGTTAGATCTAATTCGACTAATATAACGATCTCCGGGTGCGGTATTTAATTTGATGTTGGCAAAACCGGCACCATCCTGGCCGCGGTTATGCTGTTTTTCCATCATTAAATACATCTTGTTAATCCCATAAAAGGCAGTGCCATACTTTTCCTTATAATACTCAAGGGGTTTCAATAAGCGTATTTGGGCAATCCCACATTCATGTTTTAAGGCGTCACTCATAATAAAAGCTTGGTAGATTTAAATACTACTTTAAATAAAAAATGCCCTGAAAATTCAGGGCATAAGTTTAGGTTAGTGCTATTTCGAATTGCGTTAATTTCTTAAACTCCTCAAGGCGCGAATCGACTTCGCTGCCCGATAGCTCTTCCATACGCTCGGTTCCGAATTTTTCTACACAGAATGAGGCTAAATTAGAGCCGAATATTATGGCATTTTTCATATTGTGAAAACTGGTATCTCCTGTCTTCGCTAAATATCCTGCAAAGCCTCCGGCAAAAGTGTCTCCTGCACCTGTTGGATCAAAAACTTCTTCTAAGGGAAGTGCGGGTGCAAAGAATACTTCTTCTTCGTGAAACAGCAGGGCGCCGTGTTCTCCTTTTTTAATCACTACATATTTAGGGCCCATAGCAGCGATTTTCTTGGCTGCTTTTACCAAAGAATATTCTCCGGATAATTGTCTTGCCTCTTCATCATTAATAGTGATGACATCTACTTTACTAATTACCTTCATTAGATCTTCCAGGGCATTATCCATCCAGAAGTTCATAGTATCAAGAATTGCCAGTTTTGGAGATTCAAGTTGTTCTAATACGCTAAGTTGAACTAAGGGATGCAGATTACCCAACATTACAATTTCAGCATCTTTATATTCGCTCGGTACTACCGGTTTAAAATCGGCTAGTACATTTAGCTGTGTATCTAAAGTATCTCTGGAATTTAGATCGTTATGGTATCGGCCGCTCCAAAAGAAAGTTTTTCCGCCGGGAACCACTTCAATTCCATCTATATTGATGTTGTTCTTAGTTAGAATATCAAGATATTTTTGTGGAAAATCGTCTCCCACAATAGATACCACTGCACTATCTACATTAAACTGCGAAGCCGAAAGCCCAATATAGGTTCCTGCACCTCCAAGAATTTTATCGGTTTTCCCAAATGGGGTTTCAATAGCGTCGAAGGCTACAGTGCCTACAATCAGTAATTTACTCATAATTTGGTTTAAAAAATGTGCTGCAAATATACAGTTTGTTTTTCAAGGGCTCAATCAAAATTACTCGATAATCGAGATTTAAATATTGTAAGTCTTTCCCCGAAATCAAGATTAATTTCACAAAATATTCCTGGGTTGCTTCGAGATGGATTAAATTTAATAGGAAGTTGGATCTAACTTTGCTGAAAACCTTCGTCTATTAATAACTTTTTTTCTTTTGATGCAGCCACCGCCAAAGCGTCGCAGCGTTCGTTTTGCGGATGGTCATTATGTCCCTTTATCCACCTAAAGCTTACACTATGTTTCCTAATTTCTTTTAGAAACTCTATCCAAAGATCTGCATTCTTTCGATCCTTAAAATTTTTCTTTTCCCATCCGAAGACCCATTTTTTATTTACCGCATCAGCTACATACTTGGAATCGGTAAAAACAATGGCAGCAACACCTGGCTTCTTCAATTTTTTAAGTGCATCGATTACGGCTAGTAATTCCATTCGGTTATTGGTGGTATGTTTAAACCCTTTTGCGAATTCTTTTCGGTAGGCTTTTCCAACCCATTCCATCACAATGCCGTAACCTCCGGGCCCGGGATTTCCTCTCGCAGCGCCATCGGTATAAATGTGTACCTGGGCAGTTTGCACTATTGGGATTTCTTTTGAAGTAATTGCTGAATAATTTCGGGGAAATGTTTGTATTCCAGCTTATGAATTTTTTCTGCAAGCGTTTCAGGCGTGTCTTCTTTAGAAACTTTTATTCTCGTTTGAAAGATTAATTCACCTTCATCATAATTTTCATTTACAAAATGAATGCTAATACCGCTTTCTTTTTCTTTGTTTTTAATAATGCTTTCATGCACTTTCATACCATACATTCCTTTTCCACCGTATTTTGGAAGTAGTGCTGGATGTATATTAACAATCTTATCTGGAAATTTTTTTAAAATGTCTTCAGGAAAAATCCACATGAATCCGGCTAAAACAATTAAATCTGGATTTATATCTTCTAAAATATGCAGAACATCGTAACTATTATAGAGTGCATCTCTGTCAAAATGAAGAGCTTTAACATTTAGATCGTGAGCTCTTTTTAGCACTTTTGCAGATCTTTTATTCGAGAAAACCGCTACCACACTGGCATTAGTGGAGTTCTGAAAGAATTTAATAATATTTTCAGCATTAGTTCCGGAGCCAGAAGCAAAGACAACTATTTTTTTTTGTTCGATATGTGCTGGAGTGCTCAATATAAGCGTATTAACAATTATTAGAATGTAAAATTAAGTCCTTTCAACGAAATTTATGTAAATTACGGTCACATTTTTAAAGTAAAAATCGGTTTTAAAATAAAGTTTTTTATTTTTGCCACCTAATCAAAATTAAAATAAAAGTATTATGTCAGACATTGCATCAAGAGTAAAAGCGATTATCGTTGACAAGTTAGGTGTTGACGAGAACGAGGTAGTTAACGAAGCGAGCTTCACAAACGACCTGGGTGCTGATTCATTGGACACTGTGGAATTGATCATGGAATTCGAAAAAGAATTCGATATCCAGATTCCTGATGACCAGGCTGAGAACATTGCCACAGTAGGTCAGGCAATTTCTTATATTGAAGACGCAAAAAAATAAAAAGAGTATAGACCATATGGAGTTAAAGCGAGTTGTAGTAACGGGCTTGGGAGCCCTAACCCCCATTGGTAACAATATTGAAGAATATTGGGAGGCTTTGGTAGCCGGAAAAAGTGGTGGTGCACCTATTACCTATTTCGATACTGAAAAATTCAAAACCAAATTCGCTTGTGAACTCAAAAATTTTGACCCGCTGGACTTCTTTGACCGCAAGGAAGTAAGAAGGTTGGATAGGTTTGCCCAATATGCCATTGTAGCTTCAGATGAAGCCATAAAAGATTCCGGCATCAATCTGGATACCGTAGATAAGTATCGGGTTGGTGTAATATGGGGGGCCGGAATTGGTGGATTGGAAACATTTCAGAACGAAGTGCTTAACTTCGCTAACGGTGATGGTACACCAAGGTTCAATCCTTTCTTTATTCCTAAGATGATTGCTGATATTGCCCCGGGTAATATCTCCATTCGTCATGGGTTTATGGGAGCAAATTACACTACGGTTTCGGCTTGTGCATCTGCGGCTAATGCTATGATAGATGCGCTTAACAATATTAGGCTGGGTCATAGTGATATTATTGTTTCTGGAGGTTCTGAAGCCGCGGTAACCATGGCTGGTATGGGTGGCTTTAATGCTATGCATGCCTTATCTACTCAAAACGATAATCCGCAAACAGCTTCAAGACCATTTGATGCTACGCGAGATGGTTTTGTGTTAGGAGAAGGAAGCGGTGCGCTTATTCTTGAAGAATATGAGCATGCTAAAGCCAGGGGAGCCAAAATTTATGCTGAAGTACTTGGAGGAGGTTTATCTTCTGATGCTTACCATATGACGGCGCCTCATCCTGAAGGAAACGGTGTTGTTGCGGTTATGGAAAATTGTCTTAGGAATGCAGAAATGAAACCCGAAGACGTAGACGCCATAAATACGCATGGAACTTCTACTCCACTGGGCGATGTAGCCGAGTTGAAAGCGATAAGCAAAGTCTTTGGCGAACATGCCAAAACTATGAATATCAATTCAACAAAATCTATGACTGGGCACTTGCTTGGTGCTGCCGGTGCTGTAGAAGCAATTTCAGCAATTTTATCCATGAAGCACGGAATAGTACCACCTACTATTAACCACGAGCACAAGGATGAAAATATTGATCCTGAGTTGAACCTTACCTTAAATGAGGCTCAAAAACGCGATGTGAAAGTTGTTATGAGTAACACTTTTGGCTTTGGAGGGCATAATGCCTGTGTATTATTTAAAAAGTACGACGAATAACCAAATGTATTATGGGTGTTATTCGAAATATATTAAATTCCCGTTCTGGTAAAGGCGGGAATTTTTTTTCTATCTTATATAAGATACTGGGCTTCAAGCCTAAAAATTTACTTCATTACCAAAAAGCATTTACCCATCGTTCTCTCAATATTAAAGATGAAAAAGGGAATGCTATAAGTTTTGAACGCATGGAATTCTTAGGTGATGCCATGTTAAGCGCAGTTATCGCCTCTCATCTTTTTAAAGCTGTTCCCGGAGGTAATGAGGGTTATCTTACCAAAATGCGTTCTAAAGTAGTTAGCCGAAAGCATTTAAATGAACTAGGCAAGGATCTTAAGCTTATAGACCACGTACAAACCAATATTCCAAAAGAGCAATTTGGATCAAACATTCATGGGAATTTATTTGAAGCTTTAATAGGCGCAATATATCTCGATAGAGGTTACAAATATTGTAAACGTTTTATCCACGAGCGTGTAATAGAACCTTATGTGGATATAGAACAATTAGAAGGACGCGTAATAAGCTATAAAAGTCTTTTTATTGAATGGTGTCAAAAAGAGAAGCGTGAATTCGATTTCGAGGTCTACGAAGACACCGGTAACGATGAAGTAAAACATTTCGCTGTAAAATTACGGTTAGATGATAAGGTTGTAGCAAAGGCCAGGGCTACCTCAAAAAAGAAAGCTGAGGAAAAAACTGCAAAAAGAGCCTATTACGCACTTCAAAATAAAATCACTTAAAATTGTGAAATTGGCCTAGACTATAACGTTTTCGTAGATAATTATGAACTTTAAAGGGGATAAAGCTTCATTTTTCTCAATCTTATCTTATCTTTAACCTTAAATTAAAGCTATGCAATTGCATAAAACGCTGCTGGAAGATGTGGAGGAAGATGAATTTAGGCTAATAGCGCTTTATGGTGATTTAGAAGACTTTAAGATGGCTTATTTGTTGAATAAGTATCTTAAACTTCAATTAAAAAGAGAACGTAGGGATTTAGATTTTAACCATAAATCGGTTAAAGCTTACTACGCTCATTACTCCTTTAAAGATTTGAAGAATTTCAGATCATATCACCTTGTGGCCAACAAATTTACGGGAGAATCCAAAAAGATATTAAGTGCGGGTTCTTTATTTGAGGAAGAGGAGGTTAGACCCTTACAGGTTAACCTGGTGCCTGAATATAAAAAGGTGGATTTTTTTCTCAAAATAGATGAAGAACTTGATCAAAAAGACCTCAATTTGCTCGTTAATGCCATAAGCCAGATACCGCAGCTTAGAGCAGTTTATAAAATTGACACAGATTTATTAAAATCAAAACAAAATTTAATTTTTGAATAATGCCAACAAATAAGAAAACTAAAATAGTTGCTACCCTTGGACCGGCAACTAGTTCCAAAGAGACTTTAGATAAAATGCTTAAGGCAGGTGTAAATGTCTTTAGAATTAATTTTTCTCACGCTGATTACGAGGATGTAAAAGAACGCATCCAAATGATTAGAGACTTAAATAAAGAAAAAGGCTACAATGCCGCAATTCTAGGAGACTTACAAGGCCCAAAACTTCGTGTAGGAGTGATGAAAGATGAAGTGGTTGTTGCTGAGGGGGATGAGATTGTTTTTGCTACCGGTGAAGAATTTAAAGGAACTGCAGAACGCGTTTATATGAATTACGAAACCTTTCCGCAAGATGTATCGGCTGGGGAGCGTATTCTTTTAGATGATGGAAAGCTTATTTTCGAGGTAGTAAGTTCTAATAAAAAAGATGAAGTTAAAACCCGCGTTATCCAGGGTGGACCTTTAAAATCAAAAAAAGGGGTAAACCTTCCAAACACCAATATTTCTCTTCCTGCTCTGACTGAAAAAGATGTAAAAGACGCAATTTTTGCTTGTGAAATGCAGGTTGACTGGATGGCGCTTTCTTTTGTACGTCACGCCGAAGATTTAAAAGAACTTCAGGATTTAATTAAGGAGCACAGCGAATATAAAATTCCAATTATAGCCAAGATAGAAAAGCCGGAAGGTGTGGCCAACATCGATAAGATTGTGGCTTACTGCGATGGTCTAATGGTTGCTCGTGGAGATTTAGGAGTGGAAATTCCTGCTCAGGAAGTTCCGCTTATTCAAAAGAAATTAGTGCTTACAGCTAAAAAAGCGCGAATCCCGGTAATTATCGCTACCCAAATGATGGAAACCATGATCACAAGCCTTACCCCAACCAGGGCAGAGGTAAACGACGTGGCAAATTCTGTTATGGATGGAGCCGATGCGGTAATGCTTAGTGGAGAAACTTCAGTTGGGCAATACCCGGTTCAGGTAATTGAAAAAATGGCGCAAATTTTAGAAAGTGTAGAGAACTCGCCTTTGATTAAAGTTCCTCACGATCCACCACACGTGCGCACGAAACGCTATATTACAAAAGCAGTTTGTTTCCATGCGGCACATATGGCTAATGAAATCAAAGCCAAAGCAATTTGTACTTTGACCAATAGTGGTTATACTGCCTTTCAAATCTCTGCCTGGAGACCGGAAGCGCATATTTTGGTATTCACATCGAACGATAGAATCCTATCTCAACTTAGTTTACTTTGGGGTGTTAAAGCTTTTCATTACGATAGGTTTGTAAGTACCGATGAGACTATTGACGATATTAACCGAATAGCGAAAGAGAAAAAATTCGTTGAAATTGGGGATTTTGCCATTAACCTGGCAGCAATGCCAATTGGTGAAAAAGGTATGGTAAATACTTTAAGAGTTTCTGAAATAGAATAAGTAATACTTTTTTATATAGAGTAAGCCACGAATACATAATTAGTGAATTCGTGGCTTTTTTAATTTCTGCCGTCATCCTGAACTTGTCTGAAGATCTATAAAAAAGTAGTTTCTACCTCAAAACTCAAATTTTAGCTGAACCTCAATGCTCTTTTCTTCTTTTGGTTTTTTTTCGCTTTTATCAGTATTTAAATTTGAAAGCGAAATTCCCAGGAGTCGAACAGAATTTTTCATTTTTTCCTGGTATAACAATTCTCGTGCATTTTCAAGGATCAATTCTTTGCTTGAAATATAGAACGAAACGGTTTTGCTACGGGTTTGTAAAGTGAAATCGCTGTATTTTATCTTCAACGTAATAGTTTTACCTGCAACCATGCTTTTTTTGAGCCGGCGTTCTATTTCTTCGGCGATGTTTTCCAGCCTTTCCAGCATAAAGATTTCCGAAGAGATATTCTCGCTAAAGGTACGTTCGGCACCAAGCGATTTCCTTATTCGGTTTGGTTTTACTTCACTTAAATGAATACCGCGAACCACGTTAAAATAATGCCCTCCACTTTTACCAAATTTTTCGGTTAGATAATCCAGGCTTTTGGTTTTTAGATCCTTCCCGGTAAAGATGCCCAGCATATACATTTTTTCGGCAGTTACTTTTCCAACACCGTGAAATTTTCGGATATCCAAAACCTCTAAAAATTCTTCAACTTCTTCAGGATTTACTGTTTTTTGTCCGTTAGGCTTATTAAAATCACTGGCGATTTTTGCGATAAATTTGTTGATAGAAATTCCTGCGGAAGCATTTAAGCCTGTTTTTTCTTTAATTTTATCCCGTATTTCTTTCGCAATAAGGCTTGCACTGGGATTTCCCTTTTTATTCTCGGTAACATCCAGGTAAGCTTCATCCAAAGAGAGTGGCTCCACCAGGTCGGTATATTCATAAAATATTTCCCTTATGCGTTGGGAAATTTCGCGGTAACGATCAAAGCGGGTTTTTACAAAAATAAGATGTGGGCAATTACGCTTGGCAATCACGCTGCTCATCGCGCTTTTAACGCCATATTTACGCGCTTCGTAGCTAGCGGCACTTACAACTCCCCTCTCAGAACTTCCGCCCACAGCAATGGCCTTACCGCGTAATTCGGGATTGTCTAATTGCTCTACCGACGCATAGAAGGCATCCATATCTATATGAATGATTTTTCGAAGTGGAAGTTCTTGATTCACTTTACAAAAATAAAGAAACAGGATGTTGTTCTATACACTTTGGTCAAACTTGCTTTCTTAAAATTTAGTTACGGTTCATAGTGGGGCGGCTTATTTTGATTATATTATTTTTTGAAAGCTAATAATGTTAACACAAACAATTATTAACCGATCAAAAAACAGACTACAATGTCAAAGACAGCTATAATTTTAGGGGCTACCGGCCTTACCGGTGGGATGTTACTTCAGCAATTACTGGAAGACGAGAGGTATGAAAAGATTAAACTCTTCTCAAGAAATTCGGTAAATAAGGAACATCCTAAAATCGAAGAACATTTAATAGACCTTTTTAAATTGGAAGAATATAAAGATGAATTTACTGCCGATGAGGTTTTTTGTTGTGTGGGTACTACTAAAAGTAAGACTCCAGACCACGAAACCTATACCAAGATAGATAGGGGAATTCCAATTGCTGCTGCCAGGCTTTGCAAAGAAAATAATATAGAAACTTTTCTTGTGGTTTCTGCGCTGGGAGCCAATCCTAAAAGCCGGGTGTTTTACAACCGCACCAAGGGAAAAATGGAAGAAGATGTCTTAGCACAGGAAATTAAACATACTCATATTTTGCAGCCCTCTCTAATTACGGGCGAACGGAAAGAGAGCAGAAGTTTTGAAAAAATAGGGAAAATTATGCTAAATTTTATCAATCCATTTTTCCTGGGAACTTTACGAAAATACAAGTCTATTTCGGCTGAAAGTATTGCCAAAGCGATGGTAGCCATAGCCAATTCACCAGAGTTGGACGTGCAAAGAATTCCTTCAGATGAAATTAAAAACATAGCACATAATAATTAGATGCAGGAAATTGAACGTAAATTCCTAGTAGCTTCAGAAGATTTTAAGAAAGAAGCTTTTAAAAATTTCAGAATAAAACAGGGTTTCTTAAATACCGATCCACAGCGAACTGTGCGCTTAAGGATTACCGATGATAAAGCTTTTTTAACCATAAAAGGGAAATCTTCTAAAAACGGATTATCCCGTTTTGAATGGGAAAATGAAATTGATATAAATGAAGCCGAAGCCCTATTTGGACTTTGTGAACCGGGTATTATATCGAAAACCCGGTATTTGGTGAAATCTGGAAATTTCACTTTTGAAATTGACGAATTTTATGGTGAAAACGAAGGCTTGACGGTAGCAGAAATAGAACTTAATAATGAAGACGATAGGTTTAAAAAGCCAAAGTGGCTTGGGGCAGAAGTAACGGGGCAAGTAAAATATTACAATTCTCAATTAAGTAAAAAGCCTTTTAAAAACTGGTAAATTTTAAAAATGAAAAGACTAATTTATATACTTGTTTTTCCGTTTCTATCAATTTCCTGCCAGGAGATTCCCGAACAGGAACGAGGTATTCCTGGTCCTGCAAAAGTTGCGGTAGAAAAACCAAAAATCAATATAGATTCGGTAGAAAATAATTTAAAGCAAAAAGGCTATCAAACCTTTAGATATAAAGACGGCGACACCACTTATTTAATGCAACAATATTATATGGTTTTTCTAAAGAGTGGTGCAAATAGAAGTCAGGATTCTACTGAAGCTGCGCGCTTACAGAAGGAACACCTGGCCTATTTAAGCAGGATGGCCGAAGAAGGTTATGCCAGTTTAATTGGACCCTTTGGCGGTAAAGGTGAAATTCGCGGAATTGCGGTTTATAATACGGCAACCCTGGAAGAGGCCGATAGCCTGGCCAGGCAGGATCCTATGGTAAAAGCCGGTAGATTGGAAGTTGAAGTGAATCCCTGGTGGACCGCAAAAGGAGGGAAACTCAACTAAATCTAAAGATACAGAAATTTTAAAAATTTAAATTATGAAGATTGAGCAAATTGATGAGGTTACAAAAGGTCTCTTTCGAGCTTTAGAGAATGAAACTCAGGCCGGGAAAATAGAATATACCTGGGCAGGAAAAAATAAATTTATAATTGATCATACCGAAGTTGATCCTGAGTTTAAAGGTAAAGGGGTTGGGAAGAAGATGGTGAGAGCGACAGTAGATTTTGCAAAAGAAAACAAACTAAAAGTGATACCATTATGTCCTTTTGCTAAAAGTGTAATAGAAAAAACACCGGAATTCCAGGAAGTACTTGCCTAATTTTCAATTCAGTAATTATGAAAAGTGCTTTGCTTCCCGATTTGAGATACAAAGGTTTCGAAATAGAGAAACTCACACTTCACCTTTTTCTGCAGGTTGTAGGTAAAATCAGGATGAAGCTTACGCCAAGAAAAAATCACTGGTGGTATATAACCCAATATGTGAATCAGCAGGGACTTAGTACGGGGGCAATTCCTTACAATAAAGGATTTAGTAGTTTTTCTATGGATTTTAATATAATTAAACATCAATTGGAGATAGCTACAAGTGAAGGCGATTTTGAAACTGTAAAACTGAAAAATGGTCTAAGTGTTTCCGAATTTTACAAGGAGGTTTTTGCGATTCTAAAGCAACTGAAAATAGACGTAAAAATTGTTGATAAGCCTTTTGATCTGGGAATGGATAAAAAATTTTCAGATATATCAGATGTTCATCATTACAACATATCTTACACTGAAAAACTTTGGAAAACCCTGTTATGGACAGACGGAGTTTTCAAAGAATTTAGCGGAAGGTTTTATGGGAAAACCTGTCCAGTGCATTTATATTGGCATTCTATGGATCTTGCCGTCACCAGGTTTTCAGGGAAAAAAACTCCCAAAATGCCTGCTGAAACAAGACTTTCGGATAAAGATGCTTATACTCACGAATGTATAAATTTCGGTTTTTGGCCGGGTGATGATAAAATGTAGGAGCCTGCATTTTATTCCTATATTTTTCCAAAT
>DATFJA010000314.1:0-4550 GCA_035269545.1 Salegentibacter sp. | reverse complement strand
TGCTTGTCTCTCCAGAAAATAAAATGACAATGCTAGATGCAATTAGCACCCTTTTGGAAAACCCAAATTTAGCAGAAAACCTAAGCCAAAACGCCCGGGAGCAGACAAAAAAATTTGATTGGGTAATAGTGAAAAAAGAGTGGAAAGAAGTTTTAAGATAAATATCGAGCTTTGTTGGAGCACTAGAATTTAGTGCTCCTCCTCTTTTTCTAAGGAGGTGGCTTTTGCGCGGAAGCGTGCAAGTCGGAGGGGTTTATTGTTTAAGGAATAGGTGCAGAGATATAGATGTATTCGTGACCTAAGTTTTTTTAAGATTTGCTTCTATTAAGTTATCTCGAACTTACTTTTGAGATCTAATATTTAACAACTTAAATTCTGAAATAATCCCGAAGCATCGGGACAGAATGACGTGTGCCTTATCTTTTTCACGGTCATCTCAAAAGCTCCTCCTCTTTTTCTAAGGGGAGGTGGCTTTTGCGCGGCAACGTGAAAGTCGGAGGGGTTCGTTGTTTCGGTAAAAGGTCTGGAAATATTGGTTTATTCATGACCTGAGTTTTTTTAAGATCTGCTTTTATTAAATTATCTCGAACTTACTTTTGAATTCTAATATTTAACAATATAGATTCTGAAATAATCCCAAAGCATCGGGACAGAATGACGTGTGCCTTATCTTTTTCACGGTCATCTCAAAAGCTCCTCCTCTTTTTTTAAGGGGAGGTGGCTTTTGCGCGGCAGCGTGAAAGTCGGAGGGGTTTATTGTTTAAGGAATAGGTGCAGAGATATAGATGCATTCGTGGCCTGAGTTTTTTTAAGATCTACTTTTATTAAATTATCTCGAACTTACTTTTGAATTCTAATATTTAACAATATAGATTCTGAAATAATCCCAAAGCATCGGGACAGAATGACGTGTGTATTATCTTTTCAGGGTTATTTCTAAAAGCTCCTCCTCTTTTTCTAAGGGGAGGTGGCTTTTGCGCGGTAGCGTAAAAGTCGGATGGGTTCGTTGTTTCGGTAAAAGGTTTGGAAATATTGGTGTATTCGTGACCTGAGTTTTTTTAAGAACTGCTTTTATTAAGTTATATCGAACTTACTTTTGAGTTTTAATATTTAACAACTTAGATTCTGAAATAATCCCAAAGCATCGGGACAGAATGAAGTTTGCATTATCTTTAAAAGAGTCATTTCTAAAAGCTCCTCCTCTTTTTCTAAGGGGAGGTGGCTTTTGCGCGGAAGCGAGAAAGTCGGAGGGGTTCGTTGTTTCGGTAAAAGGTCTTGAAATATTGGTGTATTCGTGACCTGAGTTTTTTAAAATCTGCTTCTATTAAGTTATCTCGAACTTACTTTTGAGTTCTAATATTTAACAACTTAGATTCTGAAATAAATTCAGAATGACGAATGCATTATCTTTTTCAGGGTCATTTCTAAAAGCTCTTCCTCTTTTTTAGTCCTGTCTTTTGTTTCTTAAACCTTGTTTCATTTTCCCGGCTAGAAAGTTGCAGAAATCAAAAAAATTCTATCTTTATCCCGTAAGCAGGTAATTCATGTCTCAACGACCCCTTGTACATTTTGAAATCTCTGAGCGCAAGGTCTTACTGCGTTTATTAGACCTGGTGTGTATCTTAACCAGCCTTAGTCTTATAGGAATTATCTTTGAATTCGATTACTTTAGGGTAGATTCTCAAAACTGGTATTGGACACTGGTTTTACTCCTTTATTTTAATCTTTTTGCCAGTATTTTTGAGCTATACGATTTGCAAAAAGCTTCTAAATTTGACAGTGTATTACAAAATGCGATATTATGTTCCGGGGCAACGGTGATATTCTATATGCTTACGCCTCTTTTAACGCCAAGTTTACCTGAAAATCGGCTGCAGATTCTCTTTTTCTTTTTGGCTATTTTAATTCCATTGCTTTTATGGCGCTTGGTCTACATCACTTTAATCTCTTCTCCGCGCTTCTATAAGCGTGTTTTGGTAGTTGGAAATTCTTTTGATATTAATCTTATAAGCTCCGATCTTCAGAAATCTGATCCCAATTATATGGTTGTTGGGTACATTAAAACAGAAGATCGAATCAAGTCAGAAATCGATGAAGACAAATTGATAAGATTTGAGATCAAAGATATCAGGGAAGCCATAAAAGAACATCATATTAATGAAATTGTGGTTGCCAGCGGATATAAAAAAGGTTTGATGTTGTCATTGTATAATCAGCTAAGCTATCTGCTGAAGGCAGGTTTTCCTATTAAAGATTATACCCAGGTTTACGAGGAAGTCACACAAAGGATTCCGGTGCAGCACGTAGATAAAGATTTCTATAGATATTTTCCTTTTAGTCGAAGCAATCAGAATAAATTTTACCAGGTTTTTTTTCGGATATTTGATATTATTATCGCTTTGGTGGGATTAGTATTTTTTATTCTGATCCTTCCCATATTATTCCTTGCAAATTTATTGGGTAACCGTGGCTCACTTTTCTACCGCCAGGAAAGAATAGGTAAATATGGTGAGGTTTTCAGGATTTTGAAACTGAGAACTATGGTAAAGGATGCCGAGCTAAACGGCCCGCAATACGCTGAAAAAAATGATTTGCGAACAACCCGTTTCGGGAAGTTTTTGAGAAGATCCAGGATTGACGAAATTCCACAGTTTTATAATGTTTTAAAAGGGGAGATGAGCCTGATAGGTCCACGACCCGAAAGACCGGTTTTTGTTAAAGAATTATCTGAGGCGATACCTTTCTACGAAACCCGTCACGTCATAAAACCGGGCCTAACCGGTTGGGCCCAGGTAAAAGCCGATTATGGTAATGGCCAGGCCGATAGCCTTGTAAAACTCCAATACGATCTTTATTATATAAAACACCGCGGAATTTTTTTAGATCTAAATATCATGCTTAAAACCCTTAGTACCATAATTTTCTTCCGGGGACAATGATTCAGTATCCAGTATTCAGTGGGCAGTAAGCAGTTTTTAGTTCTCAGTTGTCGGTTTGACAAAATCAAAAAGTCATTGTGAGGAGCGCAGCGACGTGGCAATCTGTGCTTGATTTTTGCTTGGTTGGTTCTAAATTCAGGATTGGTTAATTCGTTGTTTGATAGAGAGATTGCTTCTCCCGATAAAAATCGGGATCGCAATGACGCCTGATTTCTTCTAATTTTCGCGAGTGATACAGGAGCCCGGCAATCTGCTTTCTGGGTTCTGGCTTTTACCTTCGTACTTTAACCAGGTCTATTTCTTTTATATTTTACCACTGCAAATAAGAAAATAAATAAAGCCAGGAACTGTGCGACTCTTGCTAAATAATCTCCGTGCTTTGTATAAAAAGTTTTATCTGAATTCAGATGAATATCAGATTTGATACTTCCTTGCTTTTCATAGCCTAAACTTTTAGTCACTTCACCTTTTTGATTTATAAATGCTGAAATACCTGTATTGGCGCTTCGCACAACATCCCGCCTGGTTTCAATGGCGCGTAATTTTGCGTAGCTGAGGTGTTGTTGGTGGCCCTGGGTATTTCCCCACCAGGCATCGTTGGTAATTATGCTAAGAAAATCAGCACCATTTTCTATATAGCCTGTTACGTATTCACCATATACAGATTCGTAACAAATGATTGGTCCCGTAAACGACTCATTATTTAAAGCAAAAGCTTCGCGTTCTTCCTGGGTTGTTTTCATAGCTACAGTTCCTCCCAAATCGATCATTACATCTCCCAAAATTGGTTTTAATATATCCTGGTATGGAAAGTTTTCCACGCCAACCACTAGTTTAGATTTGTGATATAGTTGCGGAATATCTTCAGCATTCATTAAAAATGCCGAATTATAATCGTCATACCAATCCATAGGGCCGATTTGATTGCTTTGCTCTCTAACTTTAGCCGGATCGCTGAATCTCTCGTAAAACGAAATACCACTTAGGAAATCGGCTTGAGGATATTTATTGATCAGCTGTCTTGAAAAAAAAGCAGCTTCAGATTGTTCGAAATTTGGCAAGACGGTACCATCAGCAAAAACGGTTTCTGGCGCCACAATTAGTTGAGTGCTGTCGGTAACTTTTTCTTCACTTAAATCCAGTAATAGCTCACCAATTCGGGTATCAGTTGTATTGTATTTTTCGGTGTAAGGATTAATATTGGGTTGTAAAATAACCACTTCCATCGTATTTCCTTTTTCCTCCACCTGGCTCAATAAGAGGTAAGAAACGCCTATCGGTATCAAAACAAGTAGACCCAATTTAAAAATTCCGCGGTAAATTAAGTTCTTGTCTTTAATTTCTTTGTAGAGCAGTACGGCTTTAAAAACAGCGATATTGCCCAGCCAAACCCATAGTGTTCCGCCAAAGGTGCCAGTGTATTCATACCATTGCACCCAGTTCTGAAATTCAGAAAAGGCATTACCAAGATTTAACCAGGGCCAGGAAAATTCCCAGGCGAGATGGAGTTTTTCAAAGACCATCCATATACTGATTAAAAAAGCTGAAGCTGCACTAAATCCGGTTCGTTTTGCTACTATGTGGTATAGCATAAATACCAATGCCATAAGC
>DATFJA010000313.1:0-2469 GCA_035269545.1 Salegentibacter sp. | reverse complement strand
ACTTTAACGGCCATTTAACACCCCAAAAAATCGTGTATTTTATAGTATCTTTGTAGCCCTTAAAATTTAAGTAATGAAAATTCCATTTTATAAATATCAAGGGACGGGAAACGATTTCGTGATGATTGATAACCGTCAACAATTAATATCCAAAAACAATACCAAATTAATTAAGAAGCTTTGCGACCGTAAATTTGGTATCGGTGGAGACGGATTAATCCTTTTAGAAAATCCTGAGGTAGATGGAGACGATTTTAAAATGGTCTATTTTAATGCCGATGGGAACGAAAGCACTATGTGCGGCAATGGTGGACGTTGCTTGGTAGCTTTTGCGAAGTTTTTGGGAATTATAGAAGACGAAGCAACATTTACCGCTATAGACGGGCCCCATAAAGCGACTATTAATGGGCACGAAATTAGCTTGCAAATGCAAAATATTTCAGAAATAAAACAACTGGGTAATAGTTCTTTCCTGGATACCGGCTCTCCGCATCATGTGGTTTTTACAAAAAATGTTACTGAGCTCGATGTGAAAAAAGAGGGGGCGACAATTAGGTATTCAGATGATTATATCAGCAGTGGTGGTACCAATGTTAATTTTGTAGATATGCAGGAAGATAACACCTTCCTGGTTAGAACTTACGAAAGGGGAGTGGAAGACGAAACACTTTCTTGTGGCACCGGCGTTACGGCAGTAGCCCTTGCCGCGCATGCCTCGGGAAAAGCTAATGGAAATACTATAAAACTTATTGTTCCTGGTGGTGAATTATCGGTTTCATTTAAAAAAGAAAATGAAATGTATACCGATGTTTGGTTGACCGGACCTGCAGAGCAGGTTTTTAAAGGTGAGATAATATGTTAAGTTTAAAAGGAGATAAGGTTTATCTAAGAGCCCTTGAGCCAGAAGACCTCGATTTTGTTCACGCTGTTGAGAATACCGAAGAATTTTGGGAGATAAGCGCTACACAAGCTCCTTATTCCCGGTTCATGATTAAACAGTACCTGGAAAATGCCCATCGCGATATTTACGATGTAAAACAGCTGCGCCTAATGATATGTGATCTTCAGGATAAAGAAGTCGGATTAATAGATGTCTTTGATTTTGAACCTAAAGATAGAAGGGCCGCCATTGGTATTCTAATTGCCAATGCATCAGAACGCGGAAAAGGTTATGGTGCAGAAGCTCTTGAACTTATCTGTAATTATTGTTTTAAGCATCTTGCGATGCACCAGGTTTATGCGAATATTACTGCAGGCAACGAAACCAGTGTAAAACTTTTTGAAAACATGGGATTCAAAAAAGTTGGCTTGAAAAAAGATTGGACTTATTTTGAAGGCCGGTTTAAAGACGAAATTTTATATCAATTGATCAATAAATAATGTACATTAAAAAAATCCTTCTGGCTATTGCCATTCTTGGGCTTATAGGCCTTTCTATTTTTAGCTATTATATTTATACAAGCATATTTTCAGCAAATACCAGTTTTTCAGAGGATGAAAAGATGGTTTATGTTCCCACCGGGGCAGATTATCAAACCGTGATAGACAGCCTTCAGCCTTATATTGAAGATATGGAATCTTTTGATTTGGTGGCCAGGAAGAAAGGTTATGCTTCCAATATTAAACCGGGTAGATATGATATAAAATCTGGAATGAATAACAATGAATTGGTAAATGCCTTGCGTCGCGGGAATGTTCCCGTTAAACTTACCTTTAATAACCAGGAGCGCCTGGAGGATCTTGCCGGAAGAATCGCCGAACAAATTGAAGCCGATAGTACTACTTTGATTAAAGCTTTTAAAGATGAAGACTTTTTAGCCGAAAACGGTTTTACGCAAGCGGAAGCTTTAGCAATGTATATTCCCAACCAATATGAATTATACTGGAATACTTCAGCTGAAGAATTTAGAAGTAGAATGAAACGTGAATACGAACGTTTCTGGACTGAAGAAAAGAGAAAGAAAGCTGAAGAAATTGGATTGAACCCTAAAGAAGTTTCCACTTTAGCTTCGGTAGTACATAAAGAAACAGCCAAAGTAGACGAACGCCCTAAAGTAGCGGGGGTTTATATGAACCGATATAAAAACGGCTGGAAGCTAGATGCCGACCCAACCGTGATCTATGCGCTAAAGAATAAAACCCAAAAATGGGATACTATTATAAAAAGGGTGCTTTATAAAGATCTGGAGCTGGATTCACCTTACAATACTTATATGTATAAAGAGTTACCACCGGGGCCTATTTTTATGGCAGATATTTCTGCAATTAATGCAGTGCTTAATTATGAAGACCACGATTACTTCTTTTTTGTGGCCGATGTTGAGAATTTTGGATACCATAAATTTGCTAAGAATCTAGCGCAACATAACCGGAATAAGCAGGAATATGTGCGTTGGATTAATAAACAAGGAGTAAAAAGATAAAAAAGATTTTCCTTCCTTATTATTAAGAAAGCTCTAACGGCTTGAC
>DATFJA010000312.1:0-13701 GCA_035269545.1 Salegentibacter sp. | reverse complement strand
TGAATAATCTGCCCAGAATGCATTGGGGATTTCCAATTGCTTAACCTGGCCACCGTTTACTGAAACCTCAAAGAGTTCTGCAAACCGCCTGGTAAAAACATTGCGTTGCGATATGAAAAGAACAGCAGAACCATCTGGTGTAAAACCACGAACCCAGTCGCTTCCGGGATGCCAGCTAAGCCGCTCGGGCACGCCACCATCAGCAGAGACCACGTAAACATCGGTGTTGCCATCATATTCGGCATTAAAAGCTATAAGGCTTCCGTCGGGTGAAAAAACAGGATTAGACTCAATGCCATCATCTACCGTAAGACGTTTTGGCGAAGAGCCATCCTTGTTAGCCACCCAAAGATCTTCGGCATAGATAAAAGCGATTTGAGAATCACTCATCGCGGGTTTTGCTAATAAACGGGTATCTTCTTTATTAATATCCTGGGCTGCAAGAGTAAAAGACAGGAATAAAAAGATGAGCAGGGAGGTGGTTTTGTAAATCATTGTAGAGGAATATTTTATCTTCTACTAATATAAAACTAAAATACAAATAATCTACACCGCTGATTGGCTCCTAATTGGATTTTGATATTACCATTCCCGGGCTTTTGCATGCTGATCAATTCAAGTCATTTTTAAACTTAATTTAATTTATTTCCTTGCATTCTTATTAATTTTGCCGCTATGGAAAACCGAAAATTAAAAAACAGCGAATTAGACCGCAAGTCTATTGAAGAATTTAAGGAAGCTGATAAAACTCCCATTATCGTGGTACTAGACAATATTAGGAGTTTGAATAATATTGGTTCGGTTTTTAGAAGTGCCGATGCTTTTCTAATCGAAAAAATTTATCTCTGCGGCATTACTGCCCAACCACCACATAAAGACATTCAAAAAACTGCTTTAGGCGCTACCGAAGCCGTAGCCTGGGAATATTTTGAGAATACGCTGGAGGTAGTGGACAAATTAAAAAAAGAGCAAACTAAAGTTTTCGCCATTGAGCAAGCCGAAGGCTCGGTGATGTTAAATGATTTTAAAGCCCAGCCTGGTGAAAAAATAGCCGTGGTTTTTGGGAACGAGGTCAAAGGCGTTCAGCAAAAAGTGGTTTCGGCTAGTGATGGCATTATTGAAATTCCACAATTGGGTAGCAAACATTCGCTAAATATTGCAGTAAGTGTAGGCGTGGTTTTATGGGATCTATTTTCTAAAATTACCACCAATAATCGCGAACAATCTTATATGGCTCACTAGAGGAACTTCCTATTTCATGGAAATGATCAGGCTTTGATCTCTTCTAAAATCGAAAGATAATCCCGACGGTTATTTACGAAATCTTTGCCCGAAATATCTATGATCTGCACCTTCATATTGGTTTGGGTCTTTATAAAATTCAGGTAGCTTTTGTTGATTTCCACCAAATAATCGGGCTGAATGTTTTGCTCGTAATCACGCCCGCGGGCCTTTATATTTTCCAGCAATCGATCTGTATTCTGGTAGAGATAAATATAAAGGTCTGGCTTTACCAATTCCTTATACATTAAATGAAAAAGCTTGTGATATAAGGCATATTCGTCTTCGTGCAGGGTGATCTTAGCAAAAATAAGCGACTTAAAAACATCGTAATCTGAAATCACAAAATCCTTAAAAAGATCATACTGCGCCAAATCGTCTGAAAGCTGCTGGTATCGATCGGCCAGGAAAGACATTTCTAACGGAAAAGCATATCGATCTTTATTCTCATAGAATTTTGGTAAAAAAGGATTGTCTTTAAACCTCTCCAAAATGAGTTTCGCATTAAAATCTTCGGAAACCATGGTAGAAAAGCTGGTTTTCCCGGCACCGATATTTCCTTCAACCGCGATATAATTAAGCTTATTTAAATTGAAGGCTTTTTTAGGAACTTCAAGCTTTTCAGAAATCGCTTTTATTTGCGATTCATCTTTAACCTCAAGTAGTAGCTTTTCAATAGAAACTTTAAAAACAGGATGTTTCTCTTTTGCAGCGATATCGGCCAATGGCAACAATACGAATTTTCGATCTTGCATTGCCGGATGCGGTACTATAAGATCTGTGGTTTCCAGAACTTCATCTTCAAAAAGAAGAATATCCAGGTCCAGGCTTCGGTTTTGATAATTTTTAGCATCAGAGCGCATTCGCCCGGCCTCGGTTTCGATTTTCAATAATTTTCGAAGCACTTCTTCAGCAGAAAATCTTGTAGAAACAGCAATACAAGCGTTTAAAAAGGCGTGGCCATTAAAACCCCATGCAGGTGTTTCATAAACCTGCGAAACCTGGTGCACCTCGCCAATTTCTAAATATATTTTATGCAGTGCATTTTGTAGAAGCTCAAAGCGGTTGCCCACATTGCTTCCCAGGGCGATATGTACTATTTTTGGGGAATTCAAACTAACTGAAGAAAAATTATTAAAGCTTATCCTGTAAATTTCACAGCAAATTAAGTAAAACAAAATCACATACCCCTAATTTTGTAAGAAGACTTAAAAAATAAATTTGGCTAAACATTTACTGAAAGACAAACTCGCAGCACAACGCGTTTATTTAATACTAGCCGGGCTTTTTATCGCCTCTTTGGTTGTTTCGAATCTAATATTTCAGAAATTCTTTAGCTGGGATTTTTTTGGGATCTATACATTTGAAATTTCTGTGGGAATTTTACCTTACCCGGTCACTTTCCTGATCACCGATATTATTAGCGAGATCTACGGAAAGAAAAAAGCTAACCAGGTAGTGACCACCGGAATATTCGCCTCGTTCTTTTCTTTATTAATCATCTATGTTGCAGATGCCGTGCCCGCTACCGAGTGGTCTCCCATTAATGATATTTTGTTCACCGAGGTTTTTGGCGCCACTACTATTGCAGTTTTCGCCTCCATGGTGGCTTATTTGTTAGCACAGTATATAGACATCCATTTATATCATTTTTGGAAGAGATTGACCAAAGGAAAACATTTATGGCTGCGTAATAACTTTTCTACCTTTCTCTCGCAATTTGTAGATACTTTTTCGGTCTTGTTTTTGCTTTGTAGTTTTAACAAAATTGAATGGGACTTATTTGGCGCACTTTTATTAAGCGGCTTTTTATTTAAAGTAATTATTGCCGCGTTGGATACGCCACTGCTCTACGCTTCGGTTTTTGCTTTTAGAAAACGCTTTAAGCTGAAGCAGGCTGAAGAACTTAAATATGATTAATTTGAACAAACCTGCTTAGCCGGTTTGAATTAAATAATATAGAAATGAAACCAGCATGCTGCTGGACCCAAATTTGGTAACTTACAGGATATGATTATAATTCTGAGCCTAATTCCAGAATTGGGATAAAAATTTTTAAGAGATGAAAAAAGCATTTAAAATAATTGGAATTGTACTGCTGGTAATTGTAGTGATACTTATTGCCGCTCCGTTCTTGTTTGAGTCACAAATAAAAGATTATGTGCAAAAAACCGCTAACGAGAGTGTCGATGCGCAAGTTGAATTTAGGGACATTAGCCTGAGCTTTTTCAGGAATTTTCCGCAAGCTACAGTGGTAATTGAGAATTTTAGTGTACTTAACAACCAGCCTTTTGAAGGAGACACCCTTGCTATTGGGGAAGAGGCCTTGTTGGAAATGTCTATTAATGAATTATTTAAAGGGGCCGATGAACCAAAAGTTTTAGACAATATACAAGTGAATAATTCCTATTTGAATATAAAAGTTGATTCTCTTGGTAATGCCAACTACGATATTGCCATTGAAGATACCACCACTACTTCAAATTCCTCTACAGGATTTAGTTTCGATCTAAAACATTACGAGATTAATAATACACGAATTAAATATTTAGATGAAGGGCAAAAATTATTGCTGGATGTAGAGGAGCTTCATCACGAGGGGACCGGTGACTTTTCTTTAGCTGAAAGCAAATTGGATACCGAATCTGAAGCACTGGTTTCCCTGGAACTAGATGATGTAAATTACCTCAACCGAAATAAGGTTTCGCTTGATGCGGTTATCCAGATGGACCTGGAAGATATGCGTTATACCTTTTTGGAGAATAAAGCAATGATCAACCAATTACCACTAACTTTTGATGGATTTGTAAAGGTAAATGAAGATAACAGTGAAATAGATCTTAGTTTCCAAACGCCTTCTTCAGACTTTAAAAACTTCCTGGCGGTAATTCCTAAAACTTACGCTAAAAATATTGAAAACGTAGAAACAAGTGGAGATTTCGTTCTCAATGGGAAAATTCAGGGAATTGTAGATGAAACTTATATTCCTAAATTGAATATCAAAGCAAGTTCAGATAATGCTTCCTTTAAATATCCCGACTTACCGAAAAGTGTTCAGGATATTAATATAGATCTACAGGTTTTAAACGAAACGGGGATACTTGAAGACACCTACCTTACTTTCGATAATGTAACCTTCAGGATAGATCAGGACAGGTTTGCAACCAACGGAAGCATAAAAAACCTGATGGGAAACATGCTGGTTGACATGGCGCTTCAGGGAACATTGAACTTGGCTAACCTGGAAAAGGCTTACCCTTTGGAACTCGAACAGGATCTCAATGGCGTTTTGACCGCCGATGTTAGTACACAATTTGATATGAATTCTATAGAAAAGGAACAATATCAAAACGTAAAAAGTAATGGTACCGCCAGCATCAGGAACTTTAGTTATAAATCGCCCGAAATCCCTAATGAGATAAAGATCGCTAACGCCACTCTGAATTTTAACCAGGGAAATGTTCGCGTACCGGAACTAAAAATAACCACCGGGCAAAGTGATCTTACGGCTTCGGGAAATATTAAAAACCTGATAGGCTTTTTATTTACCGACCAAAATCTAAAAGGAAACTTTAAGGTAGATTCTAATGTATTTGCTATTAACGATTTTATGAGCGCTGAAGCAGATGTTGAGGTTGAAAATGAAAAAACTACACCTCAAAGCTCTACAACACCTAAAAATGAAGCGGTACAAATCCCTTCCTTTTTAGATACCGAACTCGCGTTTAATGTTAATACCTTGATCTACGATAACCTGGAGCTTAAAAACGCCACAGGAACTATTATTTTGAAAGACGAAACGGCCACTTTGCAGAATATTACCACTAATATTTTCGACGGAAATATCAGCTTGGCAGGAAATGTTTCTACCAAAGGAAAAATTCCAAGCTTTGATATGGATTTGGCTCTTAATTCCCTGAATATCGCCGAGTCTTTCAATAGCCTGGAAATACTTCAGGCATTGGCTCCTGTAGCCCAGGCCCTGGAAGGTAAATTACAAACCAACCTTCAGTTAAAAGGAAATTTAAATGAAGACCTTACACCCCAATTATCTACATTGGCCGGTAATGCCCTGGCGCAAATCCTTACCGCAGACGTAAACCCGGAAAAATTACCTTTACTTGCAAAACTAGATCAGCAGTTGAACTTTATAGACTTAAACGATATTGATCTTGATAAACTAAAAACCAGTTTGACCTTTAAAGATGGGATGGTACAAATTGAGCCTTTTAACTTTGATATTAAAGGAGTAGATGTTCAGGTTTCCGGGAGCCACGGATTTGATATGAACATGGATTACACCTTAAATCTGGATGTGCCGGCCGGAATGCTGGGCAGCCAGATTGGTAGCACGTTAAGCAAGTTGAGTGGAGATGAGCTTCAAAATATGACTGTTGCATTACCCATTGGCTTGCAAGGTACATTTCAAAATCCGCAGATAAATGTAAATATGCAACAAGCGGTCAGTAACCTTTCCCAAAGAATTGTTGAAAAGCAGAAAGACAAGCTTAAAGAACGTGGCCAGGATGCTATTAGAGATATCCTTACCGGGCAAAGAGGTGGAGACCAACAGCAAAATGACAGCATAGTTCCCCAGGATTCTACGCAAACCCAGACTCCTAAAACCGAAGAAAAACCTAGAAGCCAGGAGGAGCAAGTTAAAGATGCAGCCAAAGATATTTTAGGAGGTATTTTAGGAAAAAGTAAGAAGAAAAAGGATACGACCGATAATTAAGAAATTGTAGAGGTTTTCTTAATTATGTCTAATTTCGTCAAGCTGAACCTGTTTCAGCTTCTAATATGTTTTAGCTATCATCATGTTAGATGCTGAAATAAATTCAGCATGACGCCTTTTCACAGCCTTATTCATTTAAAGCACACCCAATTCCACTACAAAACCTTCGTGTGCACGAACATTAAAAACGGTGCCGTCTTCAAATATTAAATACTGCCCTTTAATTCCTTTTAATACTCCTTCGTAATATGGATTTTTACCAAGGTTAAGGGTTTTTATTTTCTTCGGGAATTCCAAAACCGGGAAATCTATTTCAAGTTCTTTTCTATCTCCCAGGTAATATTCTTTTGCTTCATCGGGGATAAAATCTTTTAACTTATCCCTTACTTCAGCCAGGTTGAGATCTAAAACTTCGTTGGTCAACATTTTTCGCCAATTCGTTTTATCGGAAACGTGATCTTTAAGGGCAACTTCAGTAATCCCGGCCAAATACCTATTGGGAACCTCAACTATTTCAATGGCCTCGTGCGCCCCCTGGTCTATCCACCGGGTGGGAATTTGAGTTTTTTTAGTCACTCCAACCTTCACATTACTGGAGTTGGCCAAATAAACTATATGCGGTTGTAATTGCGCTTGTTTTTCAAAACCCAGGTCACGATCTTCTTCATCTAAATGCGCTTTGCTTAGCTCCGGTTTCATGATCCAATCTCCGGCTTGCGGAATAGAAGTAAAACAATCGTAGCAATAGCCCTGGCGGAAAATTTTCTTTTGCAGCCCGCAGTTTAGACATTCAAAACGAAGAAAATTAAGACTTAATTTTTTACCCAGTATTTGATTCATATTGATAAAATCGTCCTCAAAAACCAGGTAATACTGAACCTTATCGGTAATCTCGGTTCTCATTTTCCTAAGCACTCCTTCGTATCTCATCTTTTTTTCCCTATTTTTAACCGAAGTTGATTTGCAAGCTTCGAAGTTTCAATTATTTTTATCCAGCCAACCAGCTGAAGCATTCTCAGCGCATAAAGATATAAAGAATAATGCCAATTCCATTAGTAAACTCCGTGGCCTCCTGGTTTCTCAAGAAACGAATTCATCAAATGGAGTTGTTTATAAAATATCCCCACGAGGTGCAGCATGAGTTGCTTAGGAATTTACTTTCCAAAGCAAAAAACACTGAAATTGGTAAGAAATATAACTTTAGTGAAATTAAAAATCACAGCCAGTTTGCAAGTCGGGTTCCTATTCAAAAATATGAAGATTACGAAGCTTGCATTGAACGCAGCCGGCAGGGAGAAAATAATATTTTTTGGCCAACGCCTATAAAATGGTTTGCAAAATCCAGCGGAACTACCAGTGCGAAAAGCAAGTTTATACCAGTAAGTGAAGACTCGCTGGAGGATTGTCATTATAATGCAGGGAAAGACCTGCTATGTATGTATTTGAATAATAATCCGCAGTCACAACTTTTTACAGGAAAGAGCTTAAGGTTAGGCGGCAGTAAGGAAATTTATAAAAATAACGGCACCGCTTACGGTGATCTTTCAGCAATTTTAATTGCGAATATGCCGTTCTGGGCAGAATTTAGCAGTACACCAAGTAATGAAGTTTCCTTAATGAACGATTGGGAAGTAAAAATGCAGGCGATCGTTAATGAAACTATTAAAGAAAATGTGACCAGTTTGGCCGGTGTGCCCAGTTGGATGCTGGTTTTACTCAATAATATTTTAGAAACCACCGGAAAAGAAAACCTATTCGAGGTATGGCCCCACCTTGAAGTTTATTTTCACGGCGGGGTAAGTTTTGATCCTTATGCACCGCAATATCAAAAGATCTTGCCCAAAGAAGATTTTAGGTTCTACGAGATCTATAATGCTTCGGAAGGATTTTTTGCCTGCCAGGACCAGAACGATTCCAAAGAACTTTTACTCATGCTGGATTACGGAATTTATTACGAGTTTATTCCTATGGACAGCTACGGAAGAGATGAAGAAAAAGCTATTCCCCTTTCAGAAGTTGAAACGGGAAAAAATTATGCGGTGGTAATCACCACAAATGCGGGGCTTTGGCGCTATAAAATAGGCGACACCGTTAAGTTCACTTCAACCAGCCCTTATCGTATAAAAGTTACCGGAAGAACCAAGCATCATATAAACGCATTTGGAGAAGAGCTAATTATCGAAAATGCGGAAGAAGCTTTAAAAAAGACTTCCCTGGTAACAAATTGCGAAATTGTAGATTATACGGCTGCGCCCATTTTTATGGAGGGAAAGGAAAAAGGTGCACACGAGTGGATTATAGAATTTAAGAATCCGCCTAAGGATTTTGATAAATTTAAATATGAGCTAGATTTAGCTTTGCAGGAAGTTAATAGCGATTATGAAGCCAAACGTTATAATAATATGACGCTGAATATGCCGAAAATTCACCAGGCACGGGAAAAACTTTTCTACGATTGGCTTAAGAAAAACGATAAACTAGGCGGACAACATAAAATTCCAAGGCTTTCTAACTCCAGGAATTATGTTGAAGAATTATTGGGAATGAATTCTTAGTAAAACAGCTTAGCTTTTTTGAAATATCCAGATGATTTAAGTGAATTTCAAATTAAAAGCTGAAATCCTTTATCTTAAATTGAAATGTTAGATCCTGAAATAAACTCAGGATGAAGATTTCAACTTAGATCCTGAAAACCAGTTCAGGATGACGTCGAAAAATTAAATCTCACAGGTTTTGAAAAACCTGTGAGATTTGCATTTATTCTACAATGTTTTTGAAACTTTATCTACGGTTTCAATCGTCTTATCTAAATCATCATAAGAAAGGGCATCACTTATAAACCAGGTTTCATAGGCGCTTGGTGCGATATAAATTCCGTTTTCCAGCATTCCGTGGAAGAATTTATTAAAAGTACCAAGATTTGCAGATTTTGCTGCGGATGCAAAATCGGTTACAGGTTCTTTCCCAAAGTGTACCGAGATCATAGAACCTTCCCTATTGATAGTAAAGTCAATATCATTTTTTGCTAGAACTTCTTCCATTCCTTTGTGCAGATATTCCGTTTTCTTTTCTATACTTTGAAAAACTTCTCTTTTGCTATCCAGTTCAGTTAGCATAGCTAAACCTGCAGCCATCGCCAAGGGATTACCACTTAGCGTTCCGGCCTGGTAAACCGGCCCAACGGGAGCCAGGTAATCCATAATTTCATTCCTGGCCGCAAAAGCACCAACCGGCAAGCCACCACCAATTACTTTTCCAAAGCAAGTAATATCGGCATTCACTCCCATTCTTTCCTGCACTCCTCCTGGCGCAAGTCTAAATCCGGTCATCACCTCATCAAAAACAAGTAGAATTCCTGTTTCATCACAGAGCTTTCTTAATCCTTCCAGGAAACCATCAGCAGGAGGAATACATCCCATATTTCCGGCAACAGGTTCCAGGATAATACAGGAAATCTCATCTTTATTCGCTTCTACCAGCTCCTTTACATTATCAAGATCGTTGTATTTAGCAAGCAAGGTATCTTTTGCCGTTCCCTGTGTAACACCGGGACTGTTTGGTGTACCAAAGGTAACCGCACCACTACCGGCCTGGATCAGGAAAGAATCGCTATGCCCGTGATAACACCCGGCAAACTTGATGATCTTTTCTTTTCCGGTAAATCCGCGTGCTAGACGAACGGCACTCATAGTTGCTTCAGTCCCGGAATTCACCATTCTTATCTTATCGATATTCGGCACCATTTTCACCGCCAATTCAGCAATTTTGGTTTCAAGTTCGGTGGGAGTTCCAAAAGAAGTTCCTTTTTTCGCGATATCTATTACCGCATCAATAACCGGCTTATGGGCGTGACCTAAAATTAACGGCCCCCAGGAGTTTATATAGTCTATTAATTTATTCCCGTCTTCATCATACAAATAAGGCCCTTCGGCTTTTTTTATAAAAATGGGATCGCCTCCCACTGCTTTAAATGCCCTAACCGGGGAATTTACTCCGCCGGGGATTACCTTTTGTGCCGAAGCGAACAATTCGCTACTTCTCTTATAAATCATATTTTTTTATTCTGGAGAGATAATCACCAACTTTTGCCCAATGGCTATATTGGTATCTCTTAAATTATTAAATCGCTGTAAATCTTCTACAGTGGTATTGTGTTCTTTTGCAATTGCATACAAGGTATCTCCTTTTTTAACCCTGTATGTTACCGATTCCGGTTCTTCTGGAGTGTAGGTGTAACTTGGGGATGGCCTTTTTAACACATCTGCATCATATTGATAAAGCCTGTAACGCTCTATTAAACCTATCAATTTATCTGGATAACGCCTATCTGTAGCATATCCTGCTTTTCTTAAACCTCTCGCCCAGCCTTTGTAATCGTCTTTGTCTAAATCAAAAAGTTTCGCATAACGTTTTCTTTCGGTTAGGAACAGGGAGTGATCCCTATAGGAATAGCGTGCATCTTTATATTTCCTAAAACATTCATCACGAGCATCGTCATCATGATAAACCTTCTCCCCTTTCCAGTCGTGACATTTTATGCCAAAATGATTATTGGCACGCATAGTAAGGTTTCCTTTTCCTCCGCCAGATTCCAATATTCCCTGTGCCAGGGTAACACTTGCCGGTATATTGTATAGCCGCATCTCCTCCATAGCTACTGCTGCGAAATCCCTTATGTAATCTTCTACAGTATATAATCTTGGGTTTACAGGTGGTAATTTTGGTGCTCCCCCTAAAGGTTTCACACCTTCAATCACCCTGTTCTCAGAAGGTTCAGTAATAATTCCTTCTCTCTTTGAATCTTTTTTAGTGGTAATCACTTTTTTCTTGCTTCCGCAGGAAACCGCAAATAATGCGCAGAAAAACAAAATAAAAATCCGGTTAAATCTCATCTTAGTAATTGATTAAAGGCAAATTTTTCTTTTTTAAAACGCTATTCATTCCCGGGATCCCCTGTAATCCTCCTGTATGTATTCCCAGAATCTTACTTCCGGAAGGAAAATATCCCATTTTTATAAGATCAAAAATACCAAAAACTAATTTTCCCGTGTATACCGGATCTAACTGAATTTGATATTTTTCTTTGAAAGTATTAATAAAATTTATCAATTGCGAATCTATTTTAGCATAACCGCCAAAATGATAGTTTAGTACTAATTCCCAATTATTCTTTAATCCATATTTTTTTATTTCTTCTGAAAGGAAATCACCTTTTAGAGCCGGAAAGCCCAGTATTTTCTGATTGTGGGTAGAAGCATTTATCAAGCCCGAAAGTGTCCCACCAGTTCCTACTGAAGCGGCTATAATATCAAATTTCTCATCTTTCCAAGTCAAAATTTCCTCACAACCCTTTATCGCTAATCGGTTGGTGCCGCCTTCCGGAACCAGATAAAACTCCCCGAATTCTTCGGTTAGCTTCTGCCGGAATTCCAAAGTTTCTTTTTCCCGGTAATCGGTTCTGGAAATAAAATTGAATTGCATTCCGCAGGAATGAGCAAAATTTAAAGTTTTATTTTGCGCTAAGGTCCCTTCGAGGTTTTGGCCTAATTCTTCCCCTCTAATAACTCCTATAGTTTTTAAGCCCGCAATTTTTCCAGCTGCTGCAGTAGCTGCAATATGGTTAGAATAAGCGCCACCAAAAGTTAGTAAAGTCTCTTTTTCCTGTTTTTGAGCTTCAAGAATATTATATTTAAGCTTCCTGAATTTATTCCCGGAAACTTCAAAATGCAATAAATCTTCGCGCTTTAGATGAAGGGAAATTCCATTAGAAAATTCAGCTATAAATTGATTTTCAGAAGAAATTTCAGCATTAAAATTTAAGGAATTTGGCATACTGCAAAGGTCTGAATTCTGCGATTAATCGCCTATACAAATTTTAAAAATGCCCAGAATTTACGCTCCTTTATATAATTCTCTTTCATTTCCTGGGAATAAGCTTCCCGTTCAAAACTAATATTTTTATAAGCTAAAAAACGATCTTTATACTGAATTAAACGCAGTAGATATTCAACAAAATACCAAATATAAAAAGGAAGGATTAGCAATTCTATTTGTTGCCTAAGATGAATTTTCTCGTGGTTTATAAAAGTTTCATCCTCCTTTAGTTCCCGATTTTTAAGGATAACAAAAGGCCAAACACTCACACCTTCAAAAGATTTCCCCAGGAGATATTTGTTAACGATTAGAATCACGTGTGAAAGTTAAGAAATTGTATTTTTGCTTTATGAGTTTTTTCAAAAAAAGAATTCCGTTGGAAGAAGGAGATTACTACACAACTCCCGAAGGTTATCGTTGTTTTACCGAGCAATACCACTTAAAGCGTGGTTACTGCTGTGAGAGCGGTTGCCGGCATTGCCCATACGGTTTTAATAAAAAAACCGGCAAATACTCATAAACTATTTATTTTAGTAAGCCTGTATTTCATAGCAGAATCGCCCATAACTTTAGATTCGTCTTCAAAAACCTGTAAAAGGTAATTTTTACTCACCTGAAAATAAAGCTTTTTACGCTTTCCTAAACTAATGGTATTCCCCTGCTTATTCCATTCGATTTTTCCGGTTTCCCTGATGCTGTTTTCTTCAACCTCGGTGCTACCCAGGTAATTTTGAGAGAGCACATAATCTAAATTTTTCTTCAACCGAATGCTGGTTTCAATTCCTTCGCAATTTTCACAAGGCAAAACGCCTTCATATACACCGGTCCAATCTAGCGAGTTTTGAAAATTATGTGCCTTAACTAACCTGGTTTTTATTTTTCCCGCAGAACTTTCTAAAGAATTACTTTCTGCAGTTTTCTCCTGATCATTACAAGAAATAAGACACAATACCGCGAGAAGAATTATCGTAGATTTCATAATTTTAAACCTTAAAGGAGGGCTAAATTTATAGAAAATGGATTTTATAACTTCTTAGTTTAACATTTCTTCCTAATATTGAAAAATACTGCAAACAGAAATTAAATGGACTTTAAAGCGAAAATACTACAGGGAATCCCTAATGAACTTCCTCCCAAAAAAGAATATGACACCTCGGTAAATCACGCACCTAAACGCAAGGCTATTTTAAATAGCGAAGAAAAACAATTAGCGCTTAAAAATGCACTGCGTTATTTTGAAGAAAAACATCACCAGGAATTGCTAGCCGAATTTAAAGAGGAATTGGAGAAATTTGGAAGAATTTATATGTATCGCCTGAAGCCGGATTATGATATGTACGCCAGAAATATTGAAGAATACCCCGGGAATAGTACGCAGGCAAAGGGAATTATGCTAATGATTCAAAATAACCTGGATCCGAAAGTAGCACAGCATCCCGACGAGTTGATTACTTATGGCGGCAACGGTGCTGTTTTTCAAAATTGGGCGCAATACCTACTCACTATGCAATATTTAGCTGAAATGGAAAACGACCAGACTTTGGTGATGTATTCTGGCCATCCTATGGGTTTGTTCCCTTCTCACGAAAATGCGCCCCGAGTTGTAGTTACTAACGGAATGATGATTCCTAATTATTCGAAACCCGATGACTGGGAGAAATTTAATGCGCTAGGTGTAACTCAATACGGCCAAATGACGGCTGGAAGTTATATGTACATTGGCCCTCAGGGAATTGTTCACGGTACCACAATTACAGTTTTAAACGCAGGAAGAAAAATATCAAAATCGGGAGAAGGCCTGGAAGGTAAAT
>DATFJA010000311.1:0-5576 GCA_035269545.1 Salegentibacter sp. | reverse complement strand
GCCGATTTAATATCCAGCGCAAAAGAGCCGCCTATAAGTCCTATTCCTATTATTTGAACTTTCATTATAAAATTCTTTTAATCGCCCGGTTAATATTTTCTTCCGTAGCGCAAAGTGAAAACCGTATATAACCTTCGCCATTACTTCCAAAAATGAAACCCGGCGCGGTAAAAATGTGGTATTTATTTAGCAGGAAATCCACAAAAGCTTCCGCATTAGTTCCCTTCGGAACCTTTGCCCAAACAAACATTCCTGTTTGATCTTTTTCAGGCTCACATTGTAAAGCTTCGGCAAGCTTCAGCACTTTTTCTTTCCGACTTTGGTAAACTTTATTCTGCTCAGAAAACCAATCTCCATTTAAGCGTAAAGCAGCGGCTGCACCGGCCTGAAGCGGATAAAACATTCCGCTGTCCATATTTGTTTTTACTTTTAATACTGTGTTTAGGTTTTTTTCGCTTCCGCAGAGCATTCCTATACGCCAGCCGGCCATATTAAAACTCTTACTTAACGAATTCAGTTCTAAAACTACCTCTTTGGCACCTTCAGCTTTCAAGATACTTTTTGGGTGATCGTTCAGGATAAAACTATAAGGATTATCGTTTACGATTAGAATTTTGTGTGTTCTGGCAAAAACCACAAGTTCTTGAAAAAGCTTTTCATTAGCAGAAGCCCCGGTTGGCATATGCGGATAATTAACCCACATAAGTTTTACTTTGCTCAGATCTTTTTTAGCCAGTTCTCCTAAATCTGGCAACCAATTCCCTTCGGCCTTTAGATCATAATAAACGGCTTTAGCGCCCGTAAGCTCAGTAACCGAAGAATAGGTCGGGTACCCGGGATTTGGAATTAACACCTCATCGCCTTCATTTAAAAAAGCCATAGAAATATGAGTTATTCCCTCTTTGCTACCCATAAGCGGTAGAATCTCAGTCTCGGCATCCAAAGAAACCTGGTAATGATTTTGATAAAATTCGGCAATCGCATTTCTAAAATCGGGGGTGCCTTTATAAGGTTGATATTGGTGCGCACCCGTATTTACCAAAGCTTCATTTAAAGCAGAAATCACCTGTGGTGGTGGGGGCAAATCTGGGCTACCAATGCCAAGATTTATAATATCTTTCCCGGCAGCTGCCATTGCACGCACTTCCCTTAGTTTTGAAGAAAAGTAGTACTCTTTTACACTATTCAACCTATTGGCCTGCTCTATCATTACAAACTGTTTTTGTAGGTTCCTAAAATTGTTAATCGCTCGGTCATTACTTCCAGGATATCCATCGCTTTTTGAAATTCGGAATAATCCTCAAAAATTACATCGATAAAAAATGAATATTTCCACGGAAATTCTATAATGGGCATACTCTGTATTTTAGTCATATCCAGATTAAAATCCCTTAGAATATTTAATACTGAAACCAGGCTACCCCGTTTACTCTCCAATTCAAATTTTAATGATGCTTTGTCTAATTTATCGCCATTGGGCTCTTTTTTAGTTGCACTAATAATTAAAAAGCGAGTTGCATTGCTTTTCTTGGTATGTATGCTTTCAGCTAAAATATCAAGACTAAATAACTGGGCTGCCGCTTTACTGGCCACAGCTGCCACTTTTGTGCTTTCTTTTTCTGAAATCCTCCTGGCAACTTCAGCAGTATCGCTATCTTCAATGAGTTTAATATGCGGATACTTTTTAAAGAACTCTTTGCACTGTAAGAGTGCCATAGGATGTGAGTAAACTTTTTTGATATTCTCTATTTTCTGACCCGGCATTGCCATTAAATTCATATCTATAGGAATGTAGTGTTCCCCAACAACTTTTAAATTATTTTCATCTATTAGCGCATAATTTGGTAAAATAGAACCCGCAATAGAGTTTTCTATCGCCATTACTCCCTCGCTAGCATCCCCATTCAAAAGGCCTTTTGTGAGCTGAGCAAAAGACATGCATTCCAGGACTTTCACCTCTTCGTGATAGTATTCCTGGGCTACCAAATGATGGAAGGAACCCTGCACTCCCTGAATTGCAATAATTTTATCCATTTATTTTTATAATAAATCTCGATTATCGAGTAAAAAAAAAGTCCCGATGTTTATCGGGACTTTTTTTATATAATTTCTTAATTAATTACATAGCACTCCCGTTCCTATCTCTGAAATAGAAATAAAAAAAATAGAATGCGTTCCAGCTAATTAAGTGATTCATTGTTTCGTTCTTACGTGGCTAAAGTAGAATATTATTACCTAAACAAAAACCCTTTTTTAGCTTTTTTTAGGCTTAATATAGCTTTTTGCTGACTTGATTTTTTTTCTAAAGAAACACCGAATAATTTCTAATGACTTTTAAAATAAACACTTAGTAATTCCGAAATCTATAATTAAATGGGTTTTCAAAAGCCTGATATATCCAATTACGGACTATTATTTGCGAGTTAAAAAATTCTTACTTTTGAGAAAAATGCTTGCTATGTCTATTCATGTTGAGGGAATTTCAAAATTTTATGGCGAACAAAAAGCGCTGGATTCGGTTTCTTTTAAGTTGAACAAAGGGGAAATTGTTGGCTTTTTAGGGCCAAACGGCGCAGGAAAATCCACATTAATGAAAATCCTAACGGGGTATTTAACTGCTTCGGAAGGAAAAGCGGAAGTAAATGGAATTTCCCTTGAAGAAGATTTACATAAAATTCAGCAGCAAATTGGGTATCTGCCAGAACACAATCCACTATATACTGAAATGTATGTGCGGGAATACCTGGAATTTAATTCCAGGATCTATAAGACCGATAAATCACGAATTGAAGAAGTTATTGAACTTACCGGCCTAAAACCGGAAGCAAATAAAAAAATAGAACAACTTTCTAAAGGCTACCGTCAAAGGGTTGGCCTAGCCACAGCCTTGCTTCACGATCCACAGGTTTTGATTTTAGATGAACCAACCACAGGATTAGATCCTAATCAATTAGTAGAGATCAGAAACCTTATTAAGAATATTGGAAAGGAAAAATCGGGAAAAACCATATTTCTTTCTACTCATATTATGCAGGAAGTTGAAGCTGTTTGTGACCGGGTGATCATTATCAATAAAGGAAAAGTAGTTGCAGATAAAAACTTAAAAGATTTACGCGAAGAAAATGAACAGGTAATTTTAGTGGAATTCGATTACCGGGTGGAGCAAGTTGCACTTCAGAAATTACCACATCTTGTTTCGGTTAAAAATGTAGGAGGATTTGCCTACGAACTCACTTTTGACACCAAAAAAGATATGCGCCCGGCAGTGTTCGATTTTGCCCACGATAATGGATTGAAAACGCTTCAGTTAAATCAAAAGACAAAGAATTTAGAAAGCCTATTCGCAGAGCTTACTCAAAAATAAGTCGGCCGGTGTAATGCTCTTCAATATCTACCTCTGGTGGGCGGTTTTTTGAAATTATATCTCCAAACCCAAAAATATCACCTTTTAAAGATTGCTGCGGATTGATAATTAATTTATTGGTTCCACGGTGTAAAACATCATAATCCTGAACAATCAACTCACCGGCTTCCAGCCTTCCATCACCATTCGCAAAAAAGAGGTTTACATTTTCAGCCGCTCCCCTGAGGAAATAATTAGAAATATTATCGTTGGTAATTCTTAGGTTTTCAACATTAAGATCAAGGATAAAATCGCCGTTAGTATGAATATCAGGATCGCGCTCCTGGTTAAAAGACCGCAACCAAAGTTCAGGAAAATTAAGCGTTCCCACACTTTCAATCGCGCTGCCGCTGCTATTTTGCAACCAGTTTAACGTTGGCGTAGTCACATAAATTTTAGTGATCTCGTAATCCCTAAAAAGATTACAGGAATTTTCATTCCGAAGTTGAAGTCGGTTATTTTCTACTTCAGCATATACATTTTCCATTAGGTTTTTACCGGTCTCAATCCTCACTTTATAATTATCGCCCTGTTCAATAAAAAGTTTTACACGTTCATAAACGATAATTTCCTCAAAGGACTCTACACTAAGCTCTTCAGAAATAATTTCCCCCGAAGTCTTTACACAAGTCGGCACTTCTTCAGAATTACAACCTAGAAAGACAAAAATCAATGTCAATATGCTGAAAATTTGCTTTCTCATAGTCGATATCCAATTGAAAGTTCTACAGCTTCGGCATTCGCATAATGCGATCGTACCGTAAGCGAAGCCCAAAGATCTTCGGTGATTTTTCTTTGTAACCCGACCCTGTTATATAATTGATCTACAAAATGCTCGTAGGGATAATAAGCATAATATCCCAGATGTGTGATTACCGATAATCTATTGAAGTTTAACTGGTGCCCTATAAAAACCCCTATTCTTTTAGAATCTTCATCTCCCGTGGTATCTCCCGACGGAAATGCTACAGATTGATAATAAATTCGTTCTTCCATGGCTTTAGAAAAGAAAACTTCGGTTCCTGCCTGGAGCGTACTTTTATGATTGAGCACCTTATCGGCGTATGCTGAAAAAGTTAAAAAAGGGTACTGTTTTGAACCGATAATACCCATAGTATTAACACCACTCCTCAACACAAAATTAAAATGAAATGGTTCTGTATATTTTTCTTTAGGTCCTTTCGGAATATAATTAGGGAGATTCTGATAATCCAAGACGTAATTTAATCCCAGGTTGAAGGTGATGGTATTTGTGCTGGCATTCGGCGATTTGAAATCGGCGTTTGAATAATGAATCAATGAAAGCCCGGCCTGCACGCCCAAACCTTCGAAAATATCTTCTTTCTTATAATTTGTCATCAGGTAAGTAGAACTAAGCAAGCGCGACCCGTAGGCATTATTTTTATAATTATCATCTGGGTGATATGGATTGGAAGCATACGCCAACCCCTGCCCTATTCTAAACATTAAATTTCTTTTGAAAAGGTAGAAATTCATATGCGCATAGAGTCCATAATTCTCACCTAAATTGGGGTTTTTCATGTCCTGATAGGTAAAAGAAGCGCCAACATCGGGATAATTATAGCGTTTTTCCCAATCTTCAAACCCGAAACTCTTTTTATTAAAACCAAGAATTAACCCTGTTGGATGGCCAGTAATTAAATGGGCAATATCAGGATTGTGCTCGGCGATGGTTCCGTAGAAATAACTGGCATCGAATGAATAATGATTCATTCCAGATTCCTGGGCAGAAATACTGTAAATGCTGATAAGAAAAATAAGGGCGGTAATTTTCTTCATTTCCCGCAAATGTAGCCTAATATTTTAAAAACCTGCTTTAGCAATATTTTGAATATGTATACTCATCACCTCAAACTTAGAGTGAAATAAAGATAATTTTTATTGCCATAGTATGTATATTTCCAGAAACTGGCGTAGCCGCGGTAGTTAAAACCTATTTCTTTAATTTCTGAAAGCGGAAGCACTTTTTTAGAATTTTTCAGAGTAATTCTTATCTCAGATTTATCAATTGCAATTCCTCCAAGATTTTTTGGCTTAATATAGGTCAGACTTAAGGCAGCCGACATTCCCAGGAAATACGATATACCTGCAGATGTTCTAAACCAACCATCCTCTACATCAAAAACATACAAAATAGTGGCCCCGCCAATCA
>DATFJA010000310.1:0-3770 GCA_035269545.1 Salegentibacter sp. | reverse complement strand
TAAGTTTAATTGATGTTAGAATTGAAATAAATTCAGGATGACGTTTCATTAAGCCAAGACATATTCTCAGCTCTTCTCTGGAAGCAATAAAATTCAAATTCAACACTGCTAATATAAACTAATTTCTTAGTTTAACCTAATTATTTAGTTAAAAAATTCTTCGGAATTAAATTATATTTGATAATCAAAAACATATAAAAGACTATGGATCTAATATTATTGGGAGTTGGAGCGGTTTTAATGATCCTTGGAATTCTGGGAAGTTTTTTACCGGTATTGCCCGGTGTACCGCTTAGTTGGGTAGGATTACTTTTACTCTACCTGGCACCATCTGTACCGATAAATTACTGGGTTTTAGGAATAGCTTTTGTTCTTGCGGCTATAATTTATGCCTTACAAATTATTATCCCAGCGATAGGAACAAAAAGGTATGGTGGCAGCACAGCTGGAATGTGGGGCGCTACCATTGGTTTGGTGATTGGGATTTTTGTCCCTATTCCATTGGGAATAGTAATAGGAGCTTTTGCTGGAGCCTTTATTGGAGAAATAATCAATAAATCTGATTCTAAATCGGCTTTGAGAGCAGCCTACGGATCTTTTATTGGCTTACTTGCTTCTACCTTTATGGAATTGGTGGTAGCTGTAGGGTTTTTAATCTTCTTTAGCTATAAGGCCTGGGAGTTTCGGGAAATGATATTTTAAAAAAAGAGACTGTTTAAAAAAATAGGTTTTACTAAAAGTCGGGTAAATTGAGCTTAACCGCAATGGGTTGTAAAACCAGATAATTTAAACAGTCTCTGCAAGCATCCTAATATGCTGCGAAAACAGCTTTACGTTTTTTGAGTTGCTGTTCCAGTTCGAAGATGGTCTTTTTGATGGCTAATTCAAAACTTTCTTCTGTAGAGGAAGCAAAAATTCTTGGTCCGGGAGCACTTAGCTCGATTTCACAAATTTTCGACTTTCCTGTAGGATCATTTTCTTCTTTAAAGTAAACTTCGGCTCTAATAAGCCAGTCATATTTTTCTGCTAATTTATCTAGGTGTTCTGATACAAATTGAGTTACATTTTGGTTTCCTTTTGTCTTTATAAATTGAATGTTGATTAGCATATATAATAGTTTTAAGTTAAATCAAAGGTAAGTTTAAGGTTGTTTCTAAAATATGACAACGGTCACTTCACCCGGTTTAATTTCTTCTGGTCTCTTAGGAAATTTCGGGAAGCTTATCGGTGTCTTTTATATATTCGGTTATTTTAAAAAGCTCTAACCTATTTAACCTGAAAGCTTTTACGAAACTTGCAATCTCATCTTCCAAATGTTCGTGTTCCAATCTAAAGGCCTCGGAATCTTTGATTTTTTCCAAAATCATTTTTCCAATTTGTTGTCTATGCTTATCGGTTCTATCTAAAAGATCTTCGCAATGCTCTCTAAGTTTTAATAATTCATTTTTCATTTTTGCAGCCACTTTATAATTTTCGTCTTTATTTATCCAAATAAAGTAGCTATCTAAAAGTTTATGCAGAAAATTGAGATCGTCTTTAAAGAAATGTAAATCTGAGTTCCAATGCTTGGTTAGCGCATATAGCTGCTCCATATTGGCCTCTGCAATAAAATCGCCCTTTGGCCTTTTCCTGATGCTATCCATCTTTTAAATTTTTAAGTTCTATGGAAATTAATACAAACTGAAATAAAAAAGTATGATTTCCGTCAGTCCCAAAAAAGTTAGTTATTTATAAGACTTACAAATTTTAGTTTTTCAACGTCGGGACTCGGCCTTATTGATATTTTCTATTCCATTTAGAAGTGCATCAGGATTAAACGAGATACTATTTATCTGTTCGTTTACTAGAAATGTAGCGAAATCTGGAAAATCACTTGGAGCCTGTCCGCAGAACCCTATTTTCTTACCGACTTTCCTGGCTTTATTTATCGCCGTCGCAATCATTTCTTTTGCAGCCTCATTATTTTCATCAAAAACACTTACCATTAATTCTGAATCTCGATCAACTCCCAGGGTGAGCTGGGTGAGATCGTTGGAACCAATAGAAAATCCATCAAAAAATTCAGTAAATTTTTCCAGGAGAATTACGTTGGAAGGAATTTCCACCATCATATAGATTTCCAGGGAATTTTTACCGCGCTCCAATCCGTATTCTTTCATTAGATCGATTACAGTTTTGGCTTCATTTATAGTTCTGCAAAAAGGAATCATCACTTTTAAATTTTCCAGACCCATTTCTTCCCTAACCTTTTTTATAGCTTCACACTCTAGTTTGAAAGCCTCTCTATAATTAGGGTGGGAATATCGCGCAGCGCCCCTAAAACCAAGCATAGGATTTTCTTCTGAAGGTTCAAATTGGCGACCTCCAATTAAGTTTGCGTATTCGTTACTTTTAAAATCACTAAGTCTAACAATTACTTCTTTTGGGTAAAACGCGGCAGCCATTAGGGCTATTCCACGTGATAATTCTTCGACAAAGAAGTCACGTTTATCCTTGTACTGCCAGGTTAGCTCGTCTATCGCTTTTTTTGCACCGGCATCTTTTACTTCATCATATTTTACCAAAGCCATGGGGTGAACTTTCACCTTATGCGTTATTATAAATTCCATTCTCAGTAATCCAATTCCGGTATTTGGATAAAAAGAAAGTTGAAACGCCCTGTCTGGATCTGATAGTATAAATTTAGCTTCAGTTTCTGGCAATGAAATTTTGCCAAAATCAATTTCCTTAGTTTCAAATTCCAGCGTGCCTTTATAAACAATTCCGGTTTTTCCTTCGCAAGAAACAGTGATCATTTCACCGTCTTTAATTTTTTCGGTAGCATTATATGTCCCCACAATTGCCGGCACACCAAGTTCACGAGCAACAATTGCCGCATGACTGGTTCTGCCGCCTCTGTCGGTAACTACTGCGGCCGCTAATTTTAATAAGGGATCCCAATCTGGGCTTGTATTATTAGTAATTAGAATTTCGCCGGGATTTAATTTATGTCCTTCTTTAGGGGAATTTAAGAATCGCGCTTTCCCCGTTGCTATGCTGGAACCAATGGCGCTTCCGCTGGTTAAAATTTCGCCTTTCTGCTTCAGGTGATATTCAACATAAAATCGTTTATCTTCCCCTTGATGTACCGTTTCCGGTCGAGCCTGGGTAATGAAAAGTTCATTGGTTAAACCGTCCTTTGCCCACTCCACATCCATTGGTCGATTATAATGCTTTTCTATTAGTAAAATCCATCTGGAAAGTTTAATTATCTCATCTTCATTTAGAACAAAACTATCCTGCTTCTCTAATGATGTTTCAATATTTACGGTTGAAGAATGACCGCTAGATTCAGCATAAACCATAGAAAGCTCTTTACGCCCCAATCTCTTCTGAAGAATGGGATTTTCAGCTTTGTCGATAGTTGGTTTAAACACATCAAATTCATCTGGATTTACCAGCCCCTGCACTATATTTTCGCCCAATCCCCAAACGCCTGTTAAATGAATTATATTTTTAAAACCAGATTCGGGTTCGAGACTAAAACCAATTCCGGAGCAACTAATGTCTGATCTCACCATCTTTTGCACGCCCACAGAGAGTGCTATTTCATGATGCAAAAAACCCTGATCTTCCCTGTATTTAATTGCCCTATCGGTATAAAGGGAGGCAAAACATCTTTTAACTGCATCAAGTAAAGCTTCATTTCCTGTAATATTTAGAAAAGTATCATGCTGGCCGGCAAAACTAGCACCCGGTAAATCTTCAGCCGTGGCACTGCTTCTAACGGC
>DATFJA010000309.1:0-4672 GCA_035269545.1 Salegentibacter sp. | reverse complement strand
AGTCATGGTTCTACCTTTTACAACTTCTGCATTGATTAAAGTCCAGGCTGCGTGGCATATAGCGCCTACAGGCTTACTTTGCTTAAAGAAGTCCCGAACAAAAATAAGCACATCTTCATGTCTTCTCAATTGATCTGGGTTTATTACTCCACCGGGAAGTACTAAAGCATTATATTCTTTGGCACTTACCTCGTTAACAGTGCGATCTACATCTATTTCTCCAGACCAGTTGGTACCTTCCCAACCTTTAATTTTCCCTTTTTCCAGGCTTACAACATCTACTTTAAAGCCTTCATTTTCCAAAGCCTCTTTCGGAGAAAATAATTCACTTTTTTCAAATCCATTAGTGGCTAATATTGCTATTCTCTTTTCCATAATTCTATCTTCTTTTTTGGTTTACACAAAGATAAAATATGCATATAGGATAGTGTGCTAAGAGCATTATAAAAGAAAAGCGGTCTAAAGTTAAACTTTATTAATTCTCTTAAAAGTTTACAAAATGAAGCTATTTCTTATTTTTGGTTTTCTCCTTTTTGCCCCTGTTTTTTTCCCAGTCCATATTATTTTTAAGCGTGTCTATTATTTCTTTTTCTTCTTCCAGTTGCGTACGCTTCTCTTGCAGTTTTTCCAGTTCCTGGTAAATTGCAGGTTCACCGTACTTATTGGGCACTACCCTTTCATTTTTCAATAGAGCGTATTGAACGGTAAATTCAGCGCCAAAGAATAAAATAAGGCAGGTATAATAAACCCACAATAAAATAAGTACCACTGAGGAGGCACCACCGTAAACCGAAGCCGGTTCACTTTGCCCGAAGTAAAAACTAATTAGCGCTTCTCCCAGCAAAAATAAAATAGTGGTCACAGCTGCTCCTAAATAAGTGATTTTCCAGCGCAATTTAATATCGGGGAGTAATTTAAAAATTGCAGCAAATAAAGTTGTGATTACGAGAAAGGAAATCACCGAATTGGCAGCCTCTACCATAAACTCAGTTATATTGGGTGCATACTGCTTAATTTCATCTTTTAAAATGGTGATTAAAGCCGAAATAACAAGAGAAAGCAAAAGCAAAAGGCCTATAACCATTACCATTCCAAACGAAATTAACCGATCTAACATTATTCTTAGGAAATCGGTTTTTTTGGCAGCAACGTTCCAAATATTGTTCATTGCCATTTTAAGTTGAAAGAACACCCCGGTGGCACCAAAAATTAAAATACCTATTCCAAATATAATCGCCCAGGTAGAATCGCTTGCAAGCGCGGCATTGGCAATCATATTTTCTATGGCTGCTGCAGGCTCCTTTCCAATAAACCCACTAATCTCTGAAGTTAATCTTCCCTGCACCGCTTCCTGTTCAAAGAAATATCCTGCCAGAGTTACTACGATTATTAGTAAAGATGGTAATGAAAACAAGGCGTAATAAGCAATAGTAGCGCTTCGAGCGTATGGTTCATTCTTAATCCAGCTTAAATAGGCCTGTTTAAAAAGCGACCACGAGGTTTTAAAAAACTTCATAAAATGTTATAATTCTCTTTAAAAAGTTCAATATGATGCTTCGTATGTCCTGCGGAAATAAACCCCAAAGCACGACAACTGGTAGAGCTTCCACTTACAAAACCTTTCCGCATAAGCATTTCTTCTGAAAAACTCTGATAAAGTGATATTCCCGAATCCCTGACGGTTTCGAACTCCCTTCTAAGGGAATTTAAAGTTCTATTTTGGGCAGAACTGGCAGGAACGTAGGCATTGTGATCAAAACCAGGTAATTTAATTCCGGGTTCTCTCGCCAGAGTAAGCGACCTGTACTGAAAAATTCGCTCTACATCTATTATGTGCTGAATAACTTCTGCTACCGTCCATTTTCCTTCTGCATAGCTATATTTAAGGTCTTCGGGCCCTATTTTATCCAGTAATTTAAGGAACTCTTCCTTATTTTCCAGAAGTAAAATCCCCAGCTCCAGGTTGCCGGGGATTTTTTGTAAATACCTATCATAGTAGGCATTATACTCATCAGGATTCAAACTGCTTGCTATCATGTTTATGCTGAATTTCTACTTGCGTTAATATTTCCATAAAGCGAACGTGTTACCATTTTCTCATAAACCTCCAGCATTTCATCTGCAGTTTTGCCTTCTTCCTGCAGTTCCTGCACTTTTCTAAGTGCGTGCTGCTGTATAGTTAAAAGTGGTAATACAATTCGTTCTCGGGCCTCTATGGAAGCTTTACCGGCAGGCTGGTTTTCCATTAACTCATCATAACCGGTAACTTTTAGTAACATCGCGTGGGTACGCTTATATTCAGCGTAAATTATCTTCCAAAAATCACCAAATTCTTTATCTTTCTCCATATAGGCCGTAAGTGCGAAGAAAGATTTTGTAAGGCTCATCATAGAGTTCTCCAGTAAAGTTTTAAAGAAAACCGAATTATTGTAAAGATTTTGAACTTTTTCAAATTCGCCTTGCTTTTCAAACTTCTCCAATGCGCTTCCTACGCCAAAAAATCCTGGGACATTTTGTTTTAATTGGCTCCAGCTTCCAACAAATGGAATTGCCCTAAGATCGTCTAAATTAAGTTTAGCCGATTTGTTTCTCTTGGATGGGCGGCTACCAATATTGGTTTTTGAATAGTATTTAAGCGTACTCATTTTTTCCAGATAAGGAATAAATTTTTCGTGCTCCTTAAAGTTCATATAGGTCTTGTAGCTAATTTCAGCAAGCTCGGTCATTGTTTCCCTGTCTTCATCACTCAACTGGTTCTTATCCTCACTGAAAATCTCATTAGAAACACCGGAACTTAGCAATTGCTCCAGGTTATACCTGCAAGATTCACGGGTTCCAAAATTTGAACTAATGGTTTGTCCCTGTACGGTTAATTGAATTTCTTCATTTTCAATACCAGAACCTAAAGATGCATAGAATTGGTGAGTTTTACCCCCACCACGTGCCGGTGGTCCTCCTCTACCATCAAAGAATACTACTTTAATACCATGATTCCTGGAAACTTCTGTGAGCATCTCTTTAGCCTTATAGATACTCCAGTTAGCCATTAAATATCCACCATCCTTAGTCCCATCACTAAAACCGAGCATAATCGTTTGTTTATCTCCTCTTCTCTTTAAATGTTCACGATAAGCTGGATTATTATATAAAGTCTCCATTACATCTGGTGACGCTTTTAGATCGGGAACCGTTTCAAAAAGAGGGATAATATCTACCGTTGGTTTCTCCCATCCACACAGTCTTAAAAACGCAAAAGGCTCTAGAATACTTTGAGGTACTTCACTATGACTAATTATATATCTATTAGCTCCATTCTCACCATTTTTCTTCTGAATTTCCTGCATGGCATAAATAGAAGAAAGTGTAGATTTCGCTATTCCATCTTCGTAAGTATCCGGATCTATATTTCCCTCAACCTTTGTAAGTATATCTATTTGTTCTTCGTCGGAAAGAGAAGTATAGTTTTCAGGTAACAATCCAGGTTGTTTCTGCAGGATTTCTTTTAATACTTCTTCGTGCTTTCCGGAATCCTGGCGAATGTCTAGCGTCGCGAAATGGTATCCGAAAATATTTACCTTATTGATTAAATCGTTAATTTCTTCAACAAATAAACCCTGGTGTTTTCTTTCAACTATATCTTTGATCTTATGCAGCTTAGACTTAAAGTCTTCAAGTGACATTTTAATCTTTCCAGTCTTGGAAATTGCACTTTGATAAAGCGGAGTTTCCATTTCGGCGATAATTACATCTACTTCATCAAAAGTCACCCTTCTCTTAAGCGCTCTGAGGTCCCGGTAATAATTCAATAGAATTGTACTTCGCAATCTTTGGGCAACCTTCAAGGTAATTTCTGTAGTCACAAATGGATTTCCGTCCCGGTCTCCACCCGGCCAAAATCCTAAATTAATAACCTGGTTGCCTATATCTTCTCCATCAAAAATATTCTGCTGAATATAATTATAAATTTTGCTCACACTTTGGTAAAATACATTTTCAAAATACCAAATAAGGCTTACTGCCTCATCATAGGGTGTTGGCTTTTCTTTTTTGAAAAAAGGAGTTTTTCCTAGTTGCGCTAAAAGTTTTTTGATGTAAGTAAGGTCGTTTTTTTGAATGGCTTCATCCAAATCGGTAATTATTCCAAGTACGGCACCGGGATAAAACTGTGTAGGGTGTGCGGTTAATGTTGGTCTAACATTAAAGCGTTTAAGATATTCACGCAGTTCTGGCGTTTTATCTTTAGCTTCGGCTTCTTCCTTAACATTTCTCAGGGTACCACGACCATCCATATTATTTACTGTCGTAAAAGATGCATCTTCAATAGCATCAAATAGCACTACTTGTCTTTCTATATACTGAATGAACCTGAATAACAGGCTAATTTGATCTTGTTCTGAAGGATCATCCTGATATTTATCGAAAAAACTTTCAATAATTTCCGATGGGTTCTTATTCTCCTTAAAGCCAGCTTCACATAATTCCTGAAAAAGAGGCAGCAGGGATCCGGTTTTACTAATATCGTCAAATGGCAGCGTTAAAAATATACTGTTATAAACCTGATATTTTGAAAGTACACTCTCATTAAAACGTTCTAGTTTTGGTTCTCTGTGCATAATAAAATTTAGTTGATTAAGATTTATTTTAAAGTTATAAAAAAACCCTTTAAACACGT
>DATFJA010000308.1:0-4206 GCA_035269545.1 Salegentibacter sp. | reverse complement strand
TTTGGCCTGTCAAAAACTATAAGTTTTACATTATGATCAGCACAGGCTTCCATGACATAATGAAGCGAAGAAATATAGGTGTAAAAACGTGTGCCCACATCCTGAAGGTCAAAAATAAGCACATCAAGATCTTCAAGTTGTTCTGCTTTAGGTTTCTTATTATCTCCATAAAGAGAAATCACCGGTAAGCCGGTTTGTGCATCTTTACCATCTTTTACGGCTTCCCCGGCATCAGCAGTACCTCTGAAACCGTGTTCAGGAGCAAAACCTTTTACCAGGTTTACATCTAAGGCAAGTAAAGAATCTACCTCGTGCGTAAAACCACCTTCTTGATTCTTCATGATTGAGGTTTGATTTCCCACAATCCCTACTTTTTTATTTTCCAGCAAGGGTAAATAAGCTTCCGTACGATTTGCAGCCAGGATAATTTCTTCCACTGCTGTTTGATTCTTATTATTTAATGCAATTTCTTCTGAAGCTTGCTCTTTCTTATTTTGGTTTCCGCAGGAAAGAATACCTATAAAAGCGAATAAAAATGTATTTTTGAATAACCTTTTAAGCATCGTGATAATTTGAATTTCGAATTTTTTGTAGTTAAACGCCTGATTGGCGGTAAGAGCCATAAAAGTAGTATTTCTGCACCTATTATAAAAATAGCGATCGCGGCAATTGCAATTGGCGTGGTAATGATGCTGGTTTCTTTTGCTACCGGACTTGGTTTGCAAGAAAAAATAAGGGATAAGATCGCGGCCTTTAACGGCCATATCAAGATCTCTAACTATGATAATAACAGTTCGCAGGTTACTCTTACACCTGTAGATAAAAACCAGGAATTTTATCCCGAATTTAATACGGTTGATGGTGTTGCTCATGTGCAGGCAGTAGCTACCAAGTTTGGGATAATAAGAACCGAGACCGATTTTGAAGGAGTGGTTGTAAAAGGTGTGGGCACCGATTATAACTGGAGCTATTTTAAAGATTTCCTGGTAGAAGGTAAGCTTCCAAATGTTGATGATAAATTGAATGATGAGGTTTTAATTTCATCATACCTGGCCAATAGGCTTCAATTGAATGTTGGTGATAAAGTGCCTACTTATTTTTTAAGGGAAGGCAGCGAGCGCCCTTTAACCCGTGGCTTTGTGATTACCGGGATTTACGATTCCGGGTTTATGGAGTTTGATAAACTATATGTGCTGGCCGACATTCGGCATATTCAGCGTCTTAATCGTTGGGAAGAAAATCAAGTGGGTAATTTCGAGATCTTTCTAGAAGATTTTGATCAAATTGATAAAAAGGGTCAGGAAGTTTACGAGAATACCGGCTCTTTTTTAGACACACAAACCATTACCCAGACTTATTATTCGATTTTTGAATGGCTTGCACTTTTCGATTTTAATATTGCGCTGATTATAGGAATTATGATCCTGGTGGCGGGAATAAATATGATTACCGCGTTACTGGTTTTAATCCTGGAGCGAACCCAAATGATCGGGATCTTAAAAGCGCTGGGTGGGAACGACTGGAGTATAAGAAAGATTTTTCTTTATAATGCCGGCTACCTGATTGTTAAAGGACTTTTCTGGGGAAACCTAATCGGGCTCGGGCTTTTATTGCTCCAAAAGTATTTCAAGCTTGTACCGCTAGATCCCGGTACTTATTATGTGACAGAAGTTCCGGTTTACTTAAATTGGGATTACATTCTTGCCGTCAACCTGGGAACTTTAGTTTTATGTATGCTGATGCTTATAATTCCTTCCATAATAATTTCTAAAATATCTCCTTCCAGGGCTATTAAATTCGAATAGTATTTAAAATAGAAGCTCCTGGTATTCATTATGTTTAAATAGATTCTATTTTTTACCTTTGCAGCCTGAAAAAATAGACTATGGATTACGTAGAGAATATATTGGGTACCATTGGTAATACTCCTATGGTAAAAATGAATAAGATTACAAAGGACATTGATGCATTGGTTTTGGCTAAATATGAAACTTTCAACCCGGGAAATTCGGTTAAGGATCGTATGGCTGTGAAAATGGTAGAGGAAGCTGAAGCTAGTGGGAAACTAAAACCAGGCGGAACCATAATTGAAGGAACTTCCGGGAATACCGGGATGGGTCTGGCGCTTGCGGCGATTGTAAAAGGATACAAAATGGTTTGTGTACTTTCTGATAAGCAGAGTAAGGAGAAAATCGATATTCTTAAAGCCGTGGGGTGCGAAGTGATTGTTTGCCCTACCGAAGTTGCACCCGAAGATCCACGTTCTTACTATTCAACTTCCAAAAGAATGGCAGAGGAAACACCAAATTCCTGGTATGTGAATCAGTATGATAATTTAGCCAATACCAAGGCGCATTACGAAAGTACCGGACCTGAAATTTGGGAACAAACCGATGGGAAAGTGACTCATTTTGTGGTAGGTGTTGGTACCGGAGGAACTATTTCTGGAGTTGGTAAATATTTAAAGGAGAAAAATCCGAATATTAAAGTTTGGGGAATTGATACCTACGGATCGGTTTTTAAGAAATATCATGAAACCGGTGAGTTTGATGAAAAGGAGATCTATCCTTACATTACTGAAGGAATAGGCGAAGATATTCTACCTAAGAATGTAGACTTTAGTGTTATTGATGGATTTACCAAGGTAACTGATAAAGATGCTGCCGTTTATACCAGGAAACTTGCAGAAGAGGAAGGCTTTTTCTTAGGAAATTCGGCTGGAGCTGCGGCGAAAGGTTTACTTCAGTTAAAAGATCATTTTACTAAAGACGATGTTGTAGTGGTTCTATTTCATGACCACGGTAGTCGTTATGTTGGAAAGATGTTCAATGATGAATGGATGAAAAAACAAGGCTTTATAGATTAGTAATTCTAATAGTCTTAAAGAGGTAATAAGAATTTTAACACGTCATGCTGAATTTATTTCAGCATGACGTTTTTAATTACTACAATTTTAAGGAAGTTTCTGCAGCAAGTAAAAGAGCAGGCTTCCAAGAAAATATAGTAGGACGTCAAAGATATCGGACGTATATCTCCAGTGTAATGGCGGAAGGATGACTTCAAAATAAATGGTATACATTAAAAATACCGATAGTACCGTTATTAGATTTAGGCGTATATCCTTATCTCCTTTTAGATACTGTACCACAAATAGACAAATACTTAATACGATAGGCATACAAAGAAAATCTGCCAGGTAGAACCTTAAAAATTCAGGGACAGGTTGATCAAAAAGGAATAGGGCTTGAAGGAGTGCAAAAATAAGGCAACATATAATAAATGCCGTTTTTAGACTTTTCATAATACTAACAGGGAAACCAGGAAGGCAATAATACCGCCAACTACCATAACCGCAATCCAAATTGAATATCCCATTTTTGAAAAGAAACGAGAAAAGGCATTTTTAGGCTCATCTTGATCTACTACCGGGTTAGATTCTGCTTGAGTTGATGTCTTCCTGGTTTCTAGCTTTTTCTTTTGGTTAGATGCCATAATCTTTTTTGCTGGTTAACTTTCAAAAATAAGATAGTCAAAAAAAATAAAAACGCGTTCATTCTTTATAGTTTAACCTGAATTTAGGCGAAGCTTTTAAAACTATCTTAAATTCTTTTACAGCGCACCGTTCAAGGTTCCGCCTAAAGCATAACGACGTTAAGTTAGATCAAATTATATGCTCGTACTCTTTAATTTTTTTTTGCTGGATTTCATGATGCAGGTTCCCAAATGATTAAAATGTAAAAAAGTTTCATAACTAGAAAGCGACAAAAGTTTTAAATTGCCCAAAAATATTCGATTTCTAGCCTAAATAAATTTTCTATGAAAAAATTATACATGTTGCTACTTGTCTCTTTATTAATTGGCTGTAGTTCATCAAATTCCGTAACCAGGAATACGGAAGCCGGGAATACTTCAGAAATGAATTATAGCTATTTGGCCCTTGGAGATTCTTATACCATTGGGGAAATGGTTCCCGAGAGCCAACGATGGCCGGTACAATTGGTTAATCGTTTGAACGAAAATGGTTACAAAGTTGCGCCTCCAAAGATAATAGCCAAGACAGGCTGGACCACTGGAAACTTATTGAATGCCATGCGATCTGAACTGAATTATACCCGTAAGTTTGATTTAGTTTCTATTTTAATTGGTGTTAATAATCAGTACCAGGGAAAGACTATTGAAGAATACGAAGAAGAATTGCGGGAGATT
>DATFJA010000307.1:0-7952 GCA_035269545.1 Salegentibacter sp. | reverse complement strand
CTACAACATCATTCACGGTAAATGTAACTTCTCAAACTTTTGATGCTGGCGAAGATACTTCTGTTACTGTATGTTCAGTTGGCTTAGATCCAACTCCAACAGTTGCTGAAGTTCGTAATTATTACCTAAACCTACTTGCAGACGGAGTTCCAACTAACGGAACTTTTTCACCAAGTATAGAAGAAATTCGCGTAGCTTATACAGCTGATCAAATTGGAACTTTCACTACTACCTACACTATAGGAAACGGCGCTTGTGAAGATTCTGTAGAACTTACGGTAGTCGTAACTGATGTTATCCAAGCTGAAGTTGGTGAAATCGCAGACCAAACGCTTTGTTCTAGTGATGATGATTTAAATCTTTATGATCTAATCACCTCTGGAAATGAAGACGGCACTTTTGAAGGTTACGAAGACGGAATTTTCAGCCCATCAATGATGGATGCAGGAACCTACGATATCACTTATACTGTAAACGAAGATGCTCCTTGTGTTACCGGAGAAGCTAGTACTACTTTTACTATTGAAGTAATTGAAGGTGCTAACGCCGGAGAAGACATGGCAGTAAATATTTGCACCAACGACGGGCTACAGGATCTTTATTCTTTAATTTCTGCAGATGCAGATATGGATGGAGAATTTACTCTTGACGATGCAGTGGTAACCGACGGAATTATGGATCCTTCTGCATTTGATGCTGGAACTTACGAAGTTGTCTACACTGTAACATCAACAGATGATCAATGCGGTGGAGACGATACAGCTACAATCACAATTACACTTAACGAAGCTCCAGTAGCTCCAACAACTGGTGATACTGTAGCGTATTGTGCTATAGAAGATGCAACTGCAGCTTTACTTAACGCCGATGGAACTAATTTAATGTGGTATTCTGATGCAGACCTTACGATGATGGTTAGCGATGAAGATCTATTGGTAAGTGGTGATTACTACGTAACTCAGTCGTCTGATGAAGGATGTGAATCTGAAGCAGCTGTGTTAACGGTTAACATTGTAGATTCTCCTGCTCCAACCATAAGTTCTGATTATGAACTATGTGCTCAGGACAATCCAACAATCTCCGATCTTACAGCAGAAGTTAACGAAAGCGGTGAGATAACCTGGTACGAATCAGAAGATAGCATGACTGCTTTAAGCAACAATGCTATGCTAACTGATGGAACTACTTACTACGCCACACTTATTTCTGACAATGGTTGTGAGAGCTCTCAAAGATTAGCTGTAACAGTTAATCTGGCAGATTGCCCGGTAGTATTCCCAGAGGCTATCACGCCAAACGGTGATTCCAGGAATGACATATTTGTAATCGAGAATATAGAAAGAGATTATCCAAACTATAATATCACAATCTTTAATAGATGGGGATATGCAGTTTACAAAGGAAACGCCTCTACACCAGAATGGGATGGAACTCCTAACCAATCTGGTAGCTGGGGAGACGGTGTACTACCTGTAGGTGTATATTTCTATGCGGTAGACTTTAACGACGGAAGCACTGAGCCACGTCAGGGTAAAGTATACTTGAACAGATAATATAAAAGGATAAACATTAGAACGAAATGAAAAAAACAATCACAAAATATTTAATATTCGCTGGCATTATCCTTTTCTCGTTAAAAGGAATGGCTCAGCAAGACCCGCTGTTCACTCAATATATGTATAATATGAGTGTAATAAACCCAGCCTACGCTACCGATGATCCCGGGATGCTAAACCTGGGGGGTATTTACAGATCTCAATGGCAAAATGTTGACGGTGCTCCAAGCACCGCCAACTTCTTTGCCCACACTCCAATTAGTGAAAGGGTAGAACTAGGCTTAACTGTAGTTCATGATGAGATAGGTGGAATTGTAAAAGAAAACAACATAACTGCCGATTTCGCTTATGTGATCCCAACAGGCGGAGAAAGTAAGATCTCTTTTGGTCTTAAGGGTGGTCTTACAACTTTTGACGCGAACCTCTCAGGTTTGAGAGTACCAGATCCTACCGATCCGGCTTTAGAAAACGTAAGCGAAGTTTTCCCGGTATTTGGCGTAGGTGCATTCTGGTTTGGAGACAACTATTATCTAGGTGCCTCTGCTCCTAACCTATTTACTTCAAAATATCTTGAAAACGAACAAGGGCTAGAAGCATTGGGCGAAGAATCAATTCACTACTATTTAACGGGTGGATACGTTTTTCAACTTAACCCAGATCTTAAACTGAAGCCTGCTTTTATGGCTAGAGGTGTTCAAGATGCGCCGTTGTCTGTAGATGTTACTGCAAACGTATTGTTATACGATAGATTAGAAGCTGGCGTTGGTTACAGATTTAATGAAACCATCACAGGACTTGTAAACTTCAAGATTACTCCATCACTACGTGTAGGGTATGCTTACGATCATTTTACTTCAGAATTCGCTAATTACAATTTAGGTGGAACTCACGAGGTAATGTTGTTGTTTGATCTTGACCTGTTTGGTCTTACCAAAGGATATGACAAATCACCTAGATTCTTCTAAAAAACGAATAATATGAAAAATTTATATAGTACCCTTTTTATTCTTTTTATAGGCCTTGCCGCTTTTGGGCAAAGCGCCGAAATAAAGAAGGCAGATAAATTGTTTGTTCAAAGAGCATACATTGACGCTGCAGAAGCTTATGAAAATGTTGTAGATAAGAATCAGCAGGTTTTACAAAATCTTGGAGATGCTTATTTCTACACCAATCAAATGGAAAGTGCTGCGGAAGTTTACCGCACACTTTTTCTTAGACACGAAGAAAATGCCGCGCCTGAATACCAATTTCGCTTTGCACATTCATTGCGCGCCATAGGAAACCAGGATGAAGCTAACGAGTATATGAGTGATTATACCGGTGAAGATATAAACTACGAGGATTTTGCACGTAAAATGGACACTGTTCTTCCCCATGTTTATACTACTGAACAAATCATGAACAATAGTTCGTCTGCAGATTTTGGTATTTCTTTTTATGGAGATCGAATTGCTTTTGCTTCTACAAGAAATCAAGAGCGCCCGGTTTATCCATGGAACAAAAAGCCAACATTAGACCTTTACACAGCTGAAATGACTGAAGAAGGAGAGCTAAGTGATATCGTATTATTTTCAGATAAAATTAATACCGATGAGCATGAAAGTTCTGCTGCTTTTAGCAAGGATGGTCAGGTAGTGTACTTTGACCGTAATAGCGAAAACAGAGTAAAGAACGAAGAAGGAATTAGAGTTGCCCACATTAAAATCTTCCGTGCAGAAATGGTAGATGGAGAATGGAGTAACATTGAGGCTCTACCTTTTACTAGCGATCAATATTCTACCGAACACCCAAGCTTAAGTGCAGATGGCAGCAAACTTTATTTTGCCAGCGATATGCCAGGTTCTGAAGGTTCTTTTGATATCTATGTTGTAGATGTAAATGAAGACGGAACTTATGGTGAGCCAGAGAATCTTGGTACAGGAATTAATACGCCACACCGCGAGCAATTCCCTTACATTAGTGAAGAAGGAGTACTTTACTTCGCATCAGATGGTCACCAGGGATTTGGAAACCTGGATATTTATAGATCTGAAGGAAATTTCTCTGAAGCTCAAAATCTTGGTAACACCGTAAACAGTGGTCATGACGATTTCGCTTTTGTTATAAACGAAGAAAACCAAAAAGGATACTTTGCTTCTAACCGTAGAGGTTCAGACAACCTTTATGTATTTACCAGAGAAGATTATGTTCCTCCGGTTGTTGAGTTTGACGACAGAGAAACAAACCTTGAAACAGGTAGACAACAATTAAGAGACGTTGGAAACATATACTTCGCATTTGACAAATCAACTATCAAAGACGAGTCTAAACCAACACTTGACAAAGTTGTAAATATCATGAATAAGTATCCTGAGCTTCTAATTGAAATTGGTTCTCATGCCGATGCGAGAGGTTCAGATAAATATAACATGGCACTTTCTGAGAGACGTGCAGCTTCTACTTTAGAATATCTTGTTGAAAACGGTATAGACCGCAGCCGATTGACTTCTAGAGGCTATGGAGAAAGCATGCCTCTTAACGATTGTACTCAACCTACAGGTTGTACTGCAGAACAGTATGCTAAGAACAGACGTAGTGAATTCACCATCATGAATAACGAAGACACTATGGATTCTGATGAAATGGAAGATAAAGAATAAATCTTTCATAGGTTAGCTACTAACTAACCAACCAAAATGTGAAAAGCCCCGGAAACTTCCGGGGCTTTTTTATTGCAAGAGATTTCAATCTATTGAATCCAAAAATGTTAATTACAAAAATTAATTTTTGGGAGGATAACCTTCTAAAGCTTTCTGCACAATTTCATCAAACATCGCCCTGCGTTCTTCAGGAGACGCATTTGGATTATATTTGGTTTCCACGATAGCCTGCCATATTAAAGAATCTTCAGCGACATCTATAAAATCTATGGTAACTTCCAAAATAACCGCTTCATTTTCTAAAGGAATCCCTCCGGAAACCCCTACTCCTCCACTTCTGCCACCTCCGCCAATTCCAATGCCAACACTGCTTCGGTTTTGATCCATAAACTCTCTGGAATACGCGTTTACAAAAACATCTGGCTCTTCCGAAGTTAAAAAGCCATTACTTTCCATTCCGTTTTTTAAACTGGCAATAAGCCGGGTTTCATCCAATTGGGATAGTCCAGTTTGAAAATCGGGAAAAATCTGATAGGTTTTATAATTATTAAAACTTACTGTATCATCATAATCGTACACAGCTTTGGGCGCATTGCAAGCAGAAAGCAGGGCACAAACAAAAAGTACTTTTATTAGTTTCATGAGATTAGATTTTTAATTTCAACAAAAAAGCAGCGAAGAAATGCATCCACGCTGCTTAAATTTAATCAAAAACCGTTCAGAAAATCTAAAGATTAACAAAAACCTCTATATACAACTAAGACTAATTAATAATGAAATTCGAGTATTTACGAAGGTTGTTCTTTATTTAGCATTTCCCATAGCCTGTCTTTGAGTTCGGTTAATCCTTGTTGTGCTACAGATGAAATAAATAAGTAGGGTGCACCTAAATTTTTATCTAATTCGTGCTTTAGTTCCAACTTTAATTCAGCATCCAGCATATCACTTTTAGAAATAGCAATAAGCCTGTCCTTATCTAGCATTTCAGGATTATATCTACGCAACTCATCCAATAAGATTTCATATTGTTCAGAAACATTCGGTGCATCTGCCGGGATTAAAAATAAGAGTGTAGAATTTCTTTCGATATGTCTTAAAAACCGGTGTCCAATTCCTTTTCCTTCCGCAGCGCCTTCAATAATTCCCGGAATATCGGCAACTACAAAAGTTTTAAAATCCCGATATTCTACAATTCCCAAATTAGGCTTTAAAGTAGTAAACTCATAGTCGGCTATCTTAGGTTTTGCAGCGGTAATTACCGACAACAAAGTAGATTTCCCTGCATTGGGGAAACCAACCAGGCCAACGTCTGCCAGAACTTTTAGCTCAAGGGTAATGTCTACTTCTGTACCATCGATCCCAGGTTGAGAATAGCGCGGCGTTTGATTTGTAGAACTTTTAAAATGCCAGTTTCCACGGCCACCCATTCCACCTTCGGCAACGAGGTATTCTTTTCCTTCTTCGGTTATTTCGTGAATAACCTTTTGAGTTTCGGTATCTCTAATTACCGTTCCTAAAGGCACTTCAATATACTGGTCTGAACCTTCTGCACCGCTGCTACGTTGCTTACTTCCATTACCGCCGTGTTCGGCACGAATATGTCTTTTAAATTTTAAATGATAAAGCGTCCAAAGGTTTTTGTTCCCTTTCACAATCACATGGCCACCACGACCCCCATCACCACCATCGGGGCCACCTTTCGCGATATATTTTTCGCGGTGCAGGTGCGAAGAACCACTACCTCCTTTACCGGAAGCTACGTGTATCTTTACATAGTCAACAAAATTTCCTTCAGTCATATTCTTAAAAATTTAATCAACCTCCGGAACAGTCCAGGAGGTACGAATCGCAATGGATTCTATATTAATAACAAGCCGTGTAGTAATTAAACCTCAGTAAGGACTTAAGCCTGTAGCTTATCAATTACAGCACTCAAACGCTGGGTAATTTCTTCTATAGAACCTACACCGTCTACACCGTAATACTTATCTTGTTTCTTATAATATTCTTTAAGGACTGCAGTTTCATCATAATAAACTTTGATCCTGTTCCTTATTACCGATTCATCAGCGTCGTCTTTTCTTCCGGAAGTTTTCCCTCTTTCCAAAAGTCGATTTACCAAAATTTCGTCATCCACTTCTAAAGCGATCATCGCGGTAACTTCCGTATTTTTTTGTTCTAAAAATTCAGCTAAAGCATCTGCCTGAGCCGCAGTCCTTGGGAAACCATCGAAAATAAATCCATTAGCGCCTTCGTTCTTATCAACTTCAGCATTCAACATTTGTATGGTGACCTCATCAGGAACCAACTGGCCTTTATCTATATAAGATTTAGCATTCAGACCTAATTCGGTTTTATTCTTAATATTACCTCTAAACACATCTCCTGTAGAGATATGAATTAGCTGATATTTTTCCTTTAAGATGTCTGCTTGAGTTCCTTTGCCGGCACCAGGAGGGCCAAACAAAACCAGATTTGTCATGTTTTTTTATTTAAGTTTATAGACTTGCGTGAGATTACGCCCCAGACCATCATAATCAAGGCCATAACCCACAATAAATTTATTAGGAATCTCAATTCCTCTATATTTAATATTGAATTCTTTTTTATAAGCTTCAGGTTTGTAAAACAAAGTCGCTACTTCGTAATTGGCTACCTCTTCTTTTAAAAGAATTTTATTGATTTCTTCTAAAGTATTCCCGGTATCTACAATATCCTCCAGCAAAATCACTTTTCTGCCCTTTAAAGATTGGTTTAAACCTAAAAGCGTTTTTACAGTCCCGGTAGTTCGAGTCCCCTGGTAAGAACCAAGTTTTACAAAACTCACTTCACAATCGCCAGAAAATCTTTTTATCACTTCACTGGCAAACATAAAGGAACCGTTAAGTACTCCTAAAAAAATAGGATTTGCATCCATATAATCTTTGTTGAGCTTTCGGGCTACTTTGTCTATGGCCGAGTTGATTTCTTCCTCTGAAATGTAGGGCTCAAATTCTAAATTGTGTAGTTTTATCAAATCTGAAAAATTTTAAAGAGCAAAGATAAGGATTCTTAACAACCCAAACTGCCAGATTTCCATAAGAATAATAGCACAACTTGACCTAAAAATTTATTTTTGCTGAAACTTTTACGGTATGATCAATTATTTTTCTTCAAACTTTAAATTAGGAATACTTGGCGGCGGGCAGTTAGGCAAAATGATGCTCTACGAAACTCGTAAATACGATATTCAAACCAATGTTTTGGAGCCAAATCCTGAAGCACCCTGCAAAATTGCCTGCGATTATTTTGAAACCGGTGATCTTATGGATTTTGATACCGTAGTTAACTTCGGAAGAAAAGTTGACGTCCTCACTTTTGAAATTGAAGGCGTAAATATTGAAGCTTTAAAGCAATTAGCGCAGGAAGGCATTAAAACCTATCCATCGGCTGAGACTTTAGAAAAAATACAGAATAAAGGAATTCAGAAAAATTTCTATAAAAAACATCAAATCCCAACTGCTGATTTTGAAGTTTTTTCATCGAAGCAAAATTTAATTTCCGCTTTAGAAAACAGCAAAATTAGTTTCCCTTTTGTTTGGAAAAGCACCACCGGTGGTTATGATGGAAAAGGGGTTTCTGTTGTAAAAGACAAAGAAGAATTAAATGATCTTGCAGATGCTGAATGTATTGCTGAAAATCTTGTTCCTTTTAAAAATGAATTGGCGGTGATCGTTGCAAGATCGGTTTCAGGGGAAGTAAAAACCTATCCCGTAGT
>DATFJA010000306.1:0-7761 GCA_035269545.1 Salegentibacter sp. | reverse complement strand
TGAATATTCAAACTGCGGAAGTTCAAAATCCCGGTGAGCGGTATTAAATAACTTTTCCTGCGTAGCTACCGGTTTGGAAGCATTCAGTTTAAAATGAGCTTTCCACAGTAAATGATGTTTATCTGTTTTTGTGAATCTAAAAGCATCTATTTTCAGCAAAATACTTAGTTGTTCTATAGAAATAGAAACCCGATCTATAAAATCATCAAATGACTTAAAAACCCCAAAAAACTGACGATTTTCCAGGATTTGCTGCACGGTTTTAGTTTCCAACTCCTTGATATAGCCTAATCCCAGATAAATATCTTTTCCAAAAATACTATTTGGATGATCGCTTTTATTGATACAGGGCGAATGCACTTTTCCACCGCATTTTCTAATTTCCTGGATATAGGTTTCCACATCATAAAATCCACCACCATTATTCAGCGCCGCCACCATAAATTCCAGCGGAAAATATTTCTTTAAATATAAACTTTGGTAGCTTTCTACCGCGTAAGAAGCCGAATGACCCTTTGGAAATGCATACCCGGCAAAAGAGGAAATTTGCTCCCAAACCTCATCTATGATCTTTTCATTGTAATTTTTTTGCCTGCAATTCTCCCTGAATTTCGCTTCAATTCGCTGCATCTGGCCTTTCGAAGTTTTTTTACCACTCATTCCACGCCGCAACACATCGGCATCTTCAAAACTAAGTCCGGCGAATTTATGGGCCACTTTCATCACATCCTCCTGATATACCATAATCCCGTATGTATCATCCATAATTTCCAGCATCACTGGATGTCCCTCTTTTCTTCGTTTGGGATCACGATGCCGTTTTATATATTCTTCTTTCATCCCACCACTGGAAATTCCGGGCCTGATAATAGAACTGGCAGCTACAAGATTCAAATAATTATCGGTTTGAAGTTTGGTAAGCAGGCCACGCATTGCAGGAGATTCTACATAAAAAACACCCATACAATCCCCGGTTTTTAACAGGTTATTGATTTCCGGATCTTCCTTAAATACGGCAATATTTTCAATATCCTCAATTTCAGCATCCGGTTGATTTTCCTTTATAATTTCAATAGCATCAGTGATTTTCGAGAGTCCGCGTTGGGCAAGAATATCGAATTTATGAATCCCCACGTCTTCGGCGATATTCATATCTATCTGGATCGTTTCAAAACCTTTGGGTGGTAAAAAAGTTGCAGCATAATTATAAACGCTGTCATTCAGAATTAAAATTCCGCCGGAATGTACGCTCAAATAATTAGGAAAACCTTCAATTAAAGCACTGTAACGTAAAACCAATTTCTCCAATTGATCCAGCTCATTTACACTAAAAAATCCTGCTGAAAGTTTATCGATATTTTCTTTAGGTAAGCCAAACACCTTTCCCAGTTCCCTGGCTACAGCACGGCGTTTAAAAGTTACATAAGTTCCCATTAAAGCGGTAAACTCATAATTTCTAAAAATAAAATCGGTTACCTCGTTACGGTCTTTCCAGGAAAAGTCTATATCAAAATCGGGTGGTGAACTTCGACTTTCATTGATAAAGCGTTCAAAATATAAATCCAACTCAATGGGATCTACATTGGTAATTCCTATAATGTAAGCAATGATAGAATTGGCGCCACTCCCCCGACCTATAAACGGAAAATTCTGAGACCGGGCATAACTTACAATATCATAATTGACTAAAAAGTAAGAGACAAAACCAAGTTTTATGATGGCTCTTAGTTCTTTTTCTACCCGCTCTAAAACTTTTTCATTTGTATCAGGATAACGTTTAGGCAGGTTTTCATCACACAATTTTCTTAAGCGGGCAACATCAGCTTCGGGGCTGTCACCGGAAACCAGTAAATTCCGATTTTGGGTTTTTCCGAATTTGAAATCTACCCGGCAGGCTTTTGCCAATCGCCGAGTATTATCTAAAATATGCGGAAAGTCTTCGAATTCTGAAGCGATAATTTCCGAAGCCATCATCTGGTGGGTAAAAGAACCCTGCTCGCTTTCCGGAAGCTGACTAAGTAAAACATTATTGTCTATGGCCCGCAACAAACGGTGCGCGTTATAATCCCGCTTGTTTCTGAAACTCACGCTTTGTTGCAATACCAGTTTATCTTTAAATTCCAGGTATTTAGAGAATTTAAGCTTCCGCAGGCTTTCTACAGAAATCCCAATGAATTCATTGTCTCTAAAATTCGTCTTTTTGTTCGCTATTACTTTTTCAAAAGAATAAATAATAAAACAATCAGGTAATTCGGGAGCTTCAGGTTTAAAATCTTTTTTTGAATGAAGTTGCTGCGATAAATGCTCGTTCAATTGCCTGAAACCTTCATTATTTCTCGCAAGTCCCACATATTGCTGCTCGGCTCCATTTCTAAAATCGATTCCTACTATCGGTTTTATACCATATTCCGAAGCTATTTTTATGAAATTTAAGCAGGCCGAAGTATTATTAATATCGGTAAGTGCCAAAGATTCAACTTTAAATTTCCGGGCGAATTCACAGAGTTTTTCCACTGAGAAAGTCCCGTAGCGCAACGAATACCAGGTATGGCAGTTTAAATAGATCATTATTGTTTTCTATGCGCCAGCACAATTGGCGGTTCGCCGTTAAACGGATTTCCCATGCGACCAATGGTTTTTGTTCCCATTGTCACCGCGCGCATCACACTGTGTTCGCCAAAACGCTCCTTAATTTTATCTATAGAATTATATAAATTCAGCATTTCTTCAGAATCATCAAACAGGTTAATCTGGTAGTTTCCACCTACAAGTCCGCTGAATTTCACACCGATTAACCGAATTAATAACCGGCGGGAATAGAGTTGCTTAAAAAGCATTTCAACTTTAGGAATAAGGATATGATCGGCACTGGTATAAGAGATCTTAGCCTGTTTAGAATGCGTTTGATAATCGGAATACCTTATCTTCACGCTTACCACACTGGTAAGTTTATTCCCCCGTCGCAACTGGTAAGCCAGGCTCTCTGCCATTGCTACCAATGTTGCGTGTAGGCGTACCATATCTATAGTGTCTCGCCCAAAAGTGCGTTCAGTAGAAATAGATTTTCTTTCGTGATAAGGGATAATTGGCGTATCGTCAAGACCATTCGCACGCTTCCAAATAGTTCGCCCGGCTTTTCCTAAAACGCTTTCCAACATTTCCACCGGCATTTCCTGGATAGTTTTTATCTCCCTGACCCCCAAATTAAGCAGCTTCTGAAAAGTCTTATTTCCAACCATCGGGATCTTATTCACACTTAAAGGTGCGAGAAAGATCTTCTCTTCGCCTTTCGGAATAACAATCTCTGCATTGGGTTTAGCCTCTCCCGTAGCGATCTTGGAAACCACCTTATTTTGTGATAGGCCGAAAGAAATAGGCAAGCCGCTTTCTTTAATAATAGTTTGCCTCAACTCGCTGGCAAATTGATTGATGCCGAAAAATTTATCCATCCCACTCAAATCGGCATAAAACTCATCTACACTGGCTTTTTCAAAACTGGGCACCTGACTCTTGATAATTTCTGTAACCTCTTTGGAATATTTAGTATACGTACTTGCATTACCTTTAATTACCGTAGCCTGCGGGCAAAGTTGCCGGGCTACTTTCATTGCCATCCCCGAGTGCACTCCAAATTTTCGCGTCTCATAACTACAGGCTGCAACTACCCCACGATCTCCCATTCCGCCAACAATAACCGGTTTATTATTTAATTCGGAATGTTCCTTGCGCTCTACCGACACAAAAAATGTATCCAGGTCCAGATGTAAGATCGACTTATTTTTCATATTTGGATTATTTCCTTTTTATAGGATATTTTCCAAAATTATAAAATATCTGAACTCAAAATAATTCTACTGCGTTAAATTTTAAAAAGAATTTTTAAGCTTAAAATTTCAAAGAAATAAACCTGTACGTTAAAGGACCACGAGCTAAGAAAAATAAGATTTGTAAGATTCTTATTTCATTGGTAAGCGGTAAATAGGGGAATTTCTTACCGGCAATATTCAAGTTCTGTGTGGTGACTTTTTACAACTTAGGCTCCAACCATAAGCCAGCCATAGCGACAAGAAATAATCCGAAGAACCACAAAGGAGCTATAGCAACAGGACTTTTCATTTCCTTGTTTTCCTGATCCAATCTTTGCTGAAAAAATCTCCTGTTTTGCTGTTGAGTTCGATGGCTTATTAAAGCCTGCCAGTGATCAGTTTCATGGACAAAGTAGTTAAATGTTGAAGTAGAATCCTGAATTAATTTTAATTCTTGCCAACCAGTATCCCTCGGATAAGTTTTCCCGCTCCACAATTCCTGATTAATTAGATCCTGTTTAAGCGGAATTAAATGTCCATTTTCATCGCTTACTCCAGGATCTTCGACTGAAGTTCTTAAATGAAAATCGAAAGGTTCATCTTTAAATAAAAACCTGGTTTCAGGCTTCCAGGATACGGTTAAAAAAGTTCTTTTACTCAACTCATCCACAAGTTCAGACCAGATTTCCTGATAAACTTCATGTTTTCCTTCCAATTGCAGCTGCCACGTATTCTCCAGCAATGTGGTGCCAATTCTTCCCTGCCCCAATCGTTTGTAAGCGCTTAAAATTGATGAATTCGAGCCGTGAATTTCTTCCAAACCAAATTCTTCCATTATTTGATAAGGCTGCTTTTCTAAAGAAATTCCGGGGAAATTATCTAATATAATTTCTGTATTTAAGCCACGTTCTGGCTTAAATACAGAAAAATCTTTTAAAGAATTAAGCGCATTGGCTTCTCCCAAAATAAAAAGTCCCAAACCTTCTTCTCTAATCGAATTTTGTAGCGTGCTGGTTTCTGTAGAAGAGAGATTACGAATAGCTCCTGCATCCAAAATAAGAAGATCAAAATCTTCCAGGTTCTTTGTGTTTAATCTTCCCAGATTTGTACGTTCTGTATTAAAAAATTCAAATTTAAATCTGCCGGCTGTTATGCGGTTCTTTACTACCACTTCGTGTCCTGATTCGGCTAAAAAGTTTTTCAGGTATTTGATCTCAAAAGTGGGAAAACTATTTAAAATAAGAATCCGTAGGGATTTATCTTCCTCCACTTCTACCGGCAAAGGATTACTATCTATAATTCGCCCTAAAGAATCTTTTTCGGTTAGATTAAAAACATAATTCCCGGCAACTTTTAATTCAGTTGCGAGATTAAAATTCTTATGCTCTTTTGAGGAAAAATTAATGGAATCCACGGGATTACCACCGGCATCTTGTAAAACTAGTCGATTCCCAGGTTTTGGATCTAAAAACCGTCCCTTTACCTGCAATTTATCTCCAAGCCTGTTTTCTTGATCGTAATTTAGTTTTATAATTCCTTCTGCGGAATCTCCAGGGAAATAAGTTACTGGTAAGTTTTCAAATTGATAAAGGTCATAATTCCTAATTCCACTACCCAGCAAAAAGATCTGTTTTGAAGTCTTAAGCTCCGGTAAAATTTTATTATCACGATAATCAATGACTTTTATTTTACGATATTCTTCTTTCAGACTATCCAGCTGATTTTGCTTAAAACCATGGGTAAGAATTAGCACATTTCCCTGACTTATTTTTTTTTGGATTGCCGGTTTTAAAGCAATTAGCGCCAAAGAAGAAACCGCTAGAAACGCTAGGAAAGTTTTTAGAATTAAGCGTTTTTTTTCAGCTTGAGACCATTCTTTCCAGAAAAAAACAAGTAACAAAGCAACCCAGCAAATAAGCACAGGCCAGAACCAGGTGATATTTAAATATGTTAGGTTACTACTCATTAAATTCGAGTTCTTTCAATAATAAATCGTTGATTTTTCCACGAAAACCGGTTCTTTGAGTTGGTTTTGCAGTAGCTTTAGGAAGTGCATTTAATAAGCCTTTTTGTGTTTCAAGTATAAGTTGATTTTCGATTTGTTGTTCCTCGGTAAGCTGTTTTAATCCTTGTAAAGTATTCAAATATTTACCGGGCTCGGCTATTGCTTTTTCGGTCAGTTCATTTCCTGCTTTTTCAAAAAGCTCCCGATCGCTTTCCGTAATTTCCGAAGTTAAAGTTTTCAACTCCTCCAACCTCAGCACACTTTTTCGCATAAAATGATAAGCGTCGTTTTCTTCAATTTCTTCCTTTTTGCTATAATTATCCACACCATCAAGCTCTCCTGTAAGCCTTTTATCTTCTTTAATAGGCGGAGGATCAAAACCTATACGATGTACATAAATTCTTGCGCTGTTTTTGATTTCCTGGATAAGCTCCAGGGCTTCATATTGAAATGGCAGCGATTTTTCGGGTTCGTAAAGTCGTAAATGCAATTCGGCATCCCACATAATATTCAAGGCCTGCCGTAACATAGCTTTCAAATTATCGGCAAATAAAGTTGAAGATTCAGGGTCTCCATGATCGTGCAGGTATTCTGCGAGAGGATCTGCCTCACCGTCTTCAGCTTCGTGATCGTGATCCTCCTCAACCAGATTATGTTCATTTTCGCTGTCATGGTCGTGCGTATAATCGGCCAGAGGATCATCGTCATCATCGTGATTTTCTTCTGAATTTTTGCTCCCGGGTACCATTCCTCCTTCTGTCTCATCACCCATAAACTGCCCGTATTTTAATCGAAGTGCTTTTTGATCGAAACCAAGATCGTTACTTTTGATTCTAAACTCTTGCTTCGATAATTTTTCACGCTCACTAATTAGTTTTTCGGTATCAATAATCAATTGCCGCTGACTCCTAAAATAATCAGGCAGCAAATCTACCCCAAGACCTCCTTCTATACCATAGCCATAATCTACTGTATCTTTTATTACGGCAAAATGAGTTTCACTTCGGGCAATATTGGCTTGTGGTTGTTTGAGATCCTGTGCCTGTACATAAAAATAAAGCTCATCACCGGGCTTCATTTCCAATTCATCTAAATCTATATTTTTTGCTAAGCTTATACTTCTATTTCCACTTTCTACTTTACCGTCAAAACTTAATTGTTCTTCCCTGAATTTTACAGATTCCCCGGCTCCCCTACTTACCGTAGCGATAATATAAGCATCAGCTATCCCATAATCATCAGTGATAGTTGTGCTAAAACTAATACGTTTTTCATCGTCATAATTAAATGATGTAAACTGTGGTAAATCTTTTAGAATAATCACCGGCGCTTCATCTTTTGTAGCTTCTATCGCATATAAATCTGAGGTATAAACCGCGCCAGAGCTATCGGTAAATCTAAAATTATAAAATCCTGATTCTTCTAAAACCGAACTTATATGGTATGATGTCCCGTTCTTTTTCATTGGTTTTCGATTACCCATACTTTCAAGGCTTACACTATCTGGCTCGCCTTCAAAATCTAATTGCCAACTCACCCGGGAACCTTCAACAGCCTTAACATCCATTTTTAATGAAGTAACAACTGCCAGGCCTGTATAATCAGGATATTTAATGCTCACTAGCTGATTTTTTAAAACGGGTGCGTTAGATCTAATTGTGGTAGAATCTGTAGGTCTAAAAAATATAATTTCTTCCTGAGGGATAGTACTTTTATTGGACACGTAATTTTCTGTAAAGCCGAAATAAAAAACAGAAAAACCAATGGCAATAATAACTATAGAAGAAATTGCCGCTGTTTTCACTTTAGTTTCCGGCTGAAGCTTTTTGCTTTCAGCTTCTACAACTTTTGCTACTTTTTGCTGCTGAAGTTTTGCTAAACCGGAAAGTTCTTCGCTCGGTTTCAGTAGTAATCCGCTACTGTATTCGAGTTTATTGGATTTTCGATCGA